>JBAXNJ010000469.1:0-1503 GCA_037133815.1 Betaproteobacteria bacterium | reverse complement strand
ACCAACAAACGTGTGGTGATGCGCTTAGGCATAGTGCTCACCGTGACTTTTAACTTGCCATTAAAGCAAATCGCCTCTTCGGACGTTCGCATGTTGGAGTCTGGCTTCGGAGATATCACTTTGGCCCTGCAGGGCTCAGACCGCATTGCATGGGTGCACTTATGGCCCAGTGTGCGGCCTTGGAGAATTAGTAAGCCAGAGCCCACCCTACGTGCGATATCCGATGTGCAAGAGGTGGCTGTCAAGTTGCGTGATGCTTGGACGCAAGCCACAGGTATGGCTGCCAATGCGACGCCCTCTGTGCAAAACGCTAATCCTCAGGTCAATAACTTGCAAGTGAGTTTGACATGAGCCAAGCACACGCATCTACTTTGACAAGAAAAGCGGCGCCTGATCATTTTCCGCAGTGGGTGCTTTATTGCGCGGCAGGGATTATGGCGTTCTCACTCATTTCTGTGGGGCTGATCCGCGTGACGGGTAACGGCCCGGACCAAAGGGCTGCTGCTGCAACCTTGCAACGCTCCCTTGTTTTTCAGGATCAAAAAGATGGCGGTGTCCGCGTGGAAGATGGCGTGACGGGTGAAACTTTGACGGTGTTGCATGGGGAGCAGGGCTTTGTGCGAGGTTCACTTCGAGCTTTGTCACGCGAAAGATATTCCCGCGGTATTGGTTCGTCTGCGCCTTTTGATTTGATTGCCCGTGTGGATGGTCGCGTCACCTTGTTTGATCCCAGCACAGGGCAACGGGTGGACCTAGAGTCCTTTGGCCCCACCAATACTGCTGAATTCGCACGCTTCCTGGCGATGCGACCTGAATAAAGCCGCACAGTCTATTTTTTAAACCAGAGTACCTTTTTATGCAAACCCATTCAGCCATTGATACCGCCGCAAAAGCATCTGAAAAAGCTGTGGAAAGCACCATGCTCAGTCCGCGTTTTTACACCACTGATTTTGCTGCTATGGATCGACTCGATGTCTCGCCCATGCGCGCCGAGTGGGACAAAATGATGGCCGAATACGAAGGGGACAACAACCATGACCATTTCCAGCGTGACGAACAATTTGCGAAAGAAGTAGCAGAACGTTTCTCGCAGGTCAGCCCAGAAATGCGTCAGGAGTTTTTAGATTTTTTAATTTCCTCCCTGACCTCAGAATTTTCTGGTTGTATTTTGTACAACGAGATTTTCAAAAATGTAGAAAACCCAGATATCAAGCAATTGATGCGCTACATGGCGCGCGATGAATCTCGCCACGCAAGTTTTCTCAACCAATCATTAAAAGACTTTGGCTTGGGAATTGATCTGGGTGACTTAAAGCGGACCAAGGCCTACACCTACTTCAAGCCGAAATACATTTTTTATGCAACGTATTTGTCAGAAAAAATCGGATACGCACGCTACATCACCATTTTTCGCCAATTGGAGAGAAATCCTGACAAGCGTTTTCACCCGATCTTTCGTTGGTTTGAGCGTTGGTGCAATGACGAGTTTCGCCATGGCGAATC
>JBAXNJ010000468.1:0-1513 GCA_037133815.1 Betaproteobacteria bacterium | reverse complement strand
TTTGCCGGAGACGCCTAGCAAACGGTGTAACGCAGTAGATGTGGTGGTGTATTGCAAAGGCGTATTGCGATCTGGGTAAATGATGTCTGCTGCACCAAAAGCCGCTAGCGTGGCTTCATGAAAGCCACACAGAATTAATTTCTTTTTGCCTGGATAGGTGTTGATATCGCCCACCGCAAAAATACCTTTTGTCGAGGTAGAGAAATTCTCAGTATTGACCTCAAGCTGTTTGCGTTGCATCTCAAGTTCCCATTGGGCTATGGGGCCTAGTTTGGGAGAGATGCCCAAAAATGCCACGATGTGATGGATAGAGCGTTCTATGGACTCGCCTGAACGGGTCGCAATCGTCACGCTTTGCAAAACTCTGTTGCTGGTTTTTAAGGCAGTTAATTGGCCAATTTGCAGATGCAACTTGCCAGAACTGACAGCATCGCGCATCGCTTGCACGAGTTCTTCTGATGCATCAAATACATCACGCCTATGCATCAACGTGACGGTTTGCGCTGATTTGCTGGAATTTGCAAGTGACAGGGCTGCAGAAATGGCGTCTGCATCTTGTCCAATCACCAAAATATCTTTGCCATATAAATCTTGTGTGAACGATGTACCGTAATGTATGCATTTGCCCTCAAGTGCTGAGGCGCCTTCAACCATCAGAGGACGCGGCTGAAATGCACCAACACCCGCTGCAATAAAAACAGTCTTGCTAAGAAATTGGGTGCCGCTGTTGGTGGTTAATGCAAATCGTCCGTCTGCTTGCGGCTTGCACTCGGCAACGAGTTGACCCAAGTGCAGTGTTGGCTGAAAGGGTTGAACTTGTTTTTGCAACTTGGCGATCAACTCAGCGCCAGAGCAGACAGGAATACCAGGTATGTCGTAGATAGGCTTATCTGCGTAGAGTTCTTGGCACTGGCCACCAACATAGGGCAATGCATCGACGATATGGCATCGAATATCTTGAAGACCCAGCTGAAAGGCTTGGAATAAGCCAACAGGTCCGGCACCAATGATGACGGCGTCGGTTTCAATCATGCGCATGGGTTTGAATGCGCTTGTAGGTTTAACGCTTAAGTTCAGCGAGTTTGCCGGTGCGTTCTTTCCAGTCGTCGGCATCTGGCAAAGGTGTTTTGCGCTTGGTAATACTAGGCCAACCAATGAGAGACAACTCTGCGTTGAGCGCTGTCATGTGCATCTGATCAGCAGGAACGTCCTCTTCTGCGTAAATGGCGTTGACAGGACACTCTGGAATGCAGACCGCACAGTCGATGCACTCATCAGGGTCAATCGTTAGGAAATTAGGACCTTCGCGAAAGCAATCGACGGGACATACGTCCACACAGTCGGTGTATTTGCATTGGATACAGGCTTCGGTGACAACGTGCGTCATGGTGATTTAGTCTTTTTGGCTTGAATACTATCGAAAACTGATATTTTAAACAGCTTTAATGTTTTGCTAGCGATGGTGCTTAGCGAACCAATACCGCGGCTGAGGTCTTGTGGCTAGCGGTGTCCA
>JBAXNJ010000467.1:0-1515 GCA_037133815.1 Betaproteobacteria bacterium | reverse complement strand
GTCGTAGCCTATTCAGACAATGCCTCCATCATGCAAGGCCATGCCGTTGAGAGATTTGTTGCATCCAACAATGGCAAAGATCTACCCCTCTACGAAGCTGTTAATGCGACCCACCATGTGTTGATGAAGGTGGAAACGCACAACCACCCGACGGCCATCGCACCTTTCCCCGGTGCATCGACGGGCAATGGTGGGGAGATCCGGGATGAAGGTGCCACGGGTCGCGGATCCAAACCCAAGGCAGGTTTGACTGGTTTTACGGTGTCTGAGTTATGGGATACCGATAGCGCACAACCCTTAGGCAAGCCTGCGCATATGGCCAGTCCCTTGCAAATCATGACCGAGGGCCCCTTGGGTGGCGCTGCATTCAATAACGAATTTGGACGCCCTAATTTATTGGGCTACTTCCGTGAATTTCAGCAAGAGGTTGCTGGTGTTTTACGCGGTTATCACAAACCCATCATGATTGCTGGTGGCTTGGGCGTCATAGATAGCAAGCAAACCAAAAAAATTGAATTTCCTGCGGGTACTTTGCTGATCCAATTGGGCGGTCCTGGTATGCGCATTGGTTTAGGGGGTGGAGCAGCGAGTTCTATGGCAAGCGGCACCAATGCCGCAGACTTAGATTTTGATTCGGTGCAACGCGGCAACCCAGAAATCGAACGGCGTGCACAAGAAGTCATCAACCATTGTTGGGCTTTGGACGAATCCAACCCGATATTGGCTATCCATGATGTCGGCGCAGGAGGCCTATCCAACGCATTTCCTGAACTCACCAACGATGCCGGCCGCGGAGCCCGTTTCGATTTACGCAAAGTTCCACTAGAAGCTTCTGGTTTATCTCCCAGAGAAATTTGGTCGAATGAAAGCCAAGAACGATATGTAATAGCAATTGCACCTGAGTCGTTAGCGCTGTTTCAAGCATTTTGCGAGCGAGAGCGCTGTCCTTTCTCTGTAGTCGGAGTAGCAACCCAAGAGCGTCAATTGGTGTTGACGGATGGCGACGCTGCTTTGCAACCAGTAGACATGCCCATGGATGTCTTGCTTGGTAAACCTCCAAAGATGCATCGCGATGTCAAACGCGTGCATCGTTCTGAAAAACCCATCGACCTCACTGGTGTTGACCTGCAAAGCGTGGTCTTGAAAGTTTTGAGCCACCCCACAGTGGCCAGCAAACGTTTTTTAGTGACGATCGGAGACCGCGCTGTTGGCGGACTCACACATCGTGACCAAATGGTCGGTCCTTGGCAAGTCCCTGTGGCAGATTGCGCGGTGACCTTGGCAGACTTCAAAGGATTCGCAGGAGAAGCGATGAGTATGGGAGAACGTACTCCTTTGGCAGCGCTCAATGCACCCGCGTCAGGCCGCATGGCGATTGCTGAGGCCATAACGAATTTATTGGCTGCACCGATTGAATTAAATCGCGTCAAGCTCAGCGCCAATTGGATGGCCGCGTGTGGCGAAGAGGGCGAAGACGCGGCTTTGTACGACACCGTTCACGCAGTAGGTATGGAG
>JBAXNJ010000466.1:0-1518 GCA_037133815.1 Betaproteobacteria bacterium | reverse complement strand
GGTTAAATCAGCGGCTGGCTTATCAAGTTGTACATGCAAATCTAAGCGTTCGGCAACTGCCTCTGCAGCACTTAATGCCTCGTCGCGATGCGCAAACTTAAGGTGTGCACCCACTGCAATATTCTCACGGACCGTTTGGGATGCAAAGGGTTGCACAATTTGAAACGTACGCGTCAACCCAAGCAGAGCGTTGAGGTGAGGCGCGCGCCCGGTAATGTCTATTCCATCAAAAACAATCTGCCCAACGTCAGGGCGAAGAAATCCTGACATAAGAGCGAACAAAGTAGTTTTACCTGCTCCATTAGGGCCAATCAATGCAGTCAAACTTCCAACCGGAACATTCAAGCTCACATCTTCTACAGCACGTAGCCCACCAAATGCACGTGAGATATTTTTGACTTCTAGTAAGTTCAAGCACGCTCCTTACCAACTGAAGGAGTTTTGACGGGTTGTTTGAATAAATGAAGTCTGATACCAGCAATACCGCGTGGCATGAACATCACAATTAAAACCAATACACAACCATAGACCACCATATTGATACCAGGCAATTGACCAAACAAATTACGCGTGACATCCGCCAAAACATGCAGGGTCAATGCACCAACCACTGGACCCCACAAAGTTCCCATGCCACCAACAATAGCTCCAACCAATGCTTCTACAGAAGTGTGCGGTCCAAAAGCCAAGCTTGGATCAATGTACTGGAAAACTTGCACATAAAACGCACCACCAGAGCCCATTAAAGCGCCTGAAATAACAGTGGCCCAAAGTTTGACCGTGAAAGGATTTACCCCAATCGCTCTTGCAGCGTCTTCGTTATCGCGCACAGCTTGTAAATAGGCACCAAAGCGAGAGTGACGCAACCATGCAGTGGTGCATAAAGCTAGCGCCACTAACCCTAAAACTAGCCAAACATAGCCAGCTCTAGAAGTAAACTGCATGTTGGTAAAGGATTCACGCAACGGAAGCATCAGACCTACTCCAGCACCGGTGAACGTCACCGATAACGCAACGATTCGAAACACCTCAGCAAAAGCCAAAGTTACCAAAGCAAAGTATGAACCCTTCAACCCATAGCGAAAGGACAAAGCACCAACTGAAAAACCTACAGCAGCGCTCATAACCATTGCAGATAACAAAGCAATCCAAGGATTCCAACCCAAATGAACCTGCGCCATCACTTGCACATAGGCGCCCGTGCCAAAAAAAAGTGCATGCCCAAACGAAAACTGACCACCGAACCCACCCAAAATATTCCAAGCTTGCGCAAGCAAACAAGCGTACAAAGCCATCATCACAAAATTCAACACAACCCCAGAATCAGTAAAAAAAGGAATGCACCCAACCAGTAATACAAAACCCGCGATCGAAGAAAAATCTTTCACGTGCTCGCCCCAAACAAGCCCTGTGGGCGCAAAAGAAGTATTGGCATGGGGCGGACAAGTGCATGCCATTCCCTTTGAATTTGAACGCTCCACCACGGCCACACTAAATAAAATTCGTCAGCAGGCCACA
>JBAXNJ010000465.1:0-1518 GCA_037133815.1 Betaproteobacteria bacterium | reverse complement strand
GCTTAAGACACTTATGACCCAACCCATTTCTATTTTGTTATGCGCCTTAGGCGGTGAGGGCGGTGGCGTTCTTGCAGATTGGTTAATCGAAGCGACACGCCATGGAGGCTTTGCCGCTCAAGCCACCTCTATCCCCGGTGTGGCACAACGTACCGGCGCGACTACTTACTACTTGGAAATTTTTCCAACGCCTGTTTCTGAGTTGGGCGGCCGCAGGCCAGTGTTTGGCTTGAACCCTTTGCCGGGACGCCTTGATTTACTGGTGTCTTCTGAATTACTAGAAACCGCTAGACAAATCTCTTTGGGCCTGTGCTCTGCTGACCGGACGTTGCTCATTAGCGCGAGCAATCGAGCGCTGACCACGCACGAAAAAATGCAAATGGGTGATGGTCGTATTGACGACGCGGCTCTGCTGCAACTACTTCAACAACACAGCCACGCTAGCCATGTGCTCGACATGGTTGCACTGACGCGCCAAGCTGGCACCGTTGTCAGTGCAGTCATGTTGGGATGCATCGCTGCCAGCGGCTTACTGCCTCTGCGTCGGGAGGACTTCGAATTTGCAGTCCATGAAGGGGCAGCCAAAGAGCATCAGTCCACTAGCCAACAGGCCAGTTTGCGCGGGTTTGCTTTGGCTTGGGATGCCATGCATGCGCAGTCAACGCAGTCGAAATTTGTGGATGCCGTTTTGACCAGTAGCGCTCCTGTTTCCAGTTTGCCATCCGCAAATTCATCCTCACTTTCTTCTGAACTTGCTGAAACTTTTCCACCAGCAATGCACGAAATGTTTGGTCTTGGTGTTGCACGCTTGATGGACTACCAAGGTGCTGGGTACGTATCTCTTTATGTGCAACGGTTACGTGAGGTTTTAGCTAGCGAACAGCGTAATGGCAATGATGGGACTTGCGTAGTGACGAAAGAAACTGCCCGCTGGTTAGCTTTATGGATGGCATTTGATGACATCGTTCGCGTGGCCGACTTGAAAAGCCGTGCCAGCCGCTGGCAACGTGTGCGCACGGAGGTTAAAGCCAAAGCCGATGATGTGCTTAAGGTCTATGACCACTTCAAGCCTGGTGTGCCAGAGTTCGCGGCCTTGTTACCAAAGGTTTTTGCGCTTCCACTTTTGCGTTGGGACCGCCAACGCTCTGCTAAAGGTATGAGCCCGTTAGCGCTACCTATAAAAATTGGCACGCACAGTGTTTTCGGCATGATCATGCTGCGCGTCTTGGCTTCGTTCAAATGGTTACGCGTCCTCGGAAATCGATACGCCGATGAACAGGCCATGATTGACGAATGGTTAAAAGCCGTGGTTCGTGGAGCGCAAGAAGATGTCAAACTAGGGTTGGCACTTGCCCAGTGGGCAACTCATCAAAGGCTATGGGACCACAAATGAGCGCGGACGAGACAATTTGTTACATATCTTGCGTCACCTAGCACCTGTTAATGTGTCGGTTGGTACTTCTGACCTCACAGCTTATACATCCAATCATGCGCTGGAGTTTTTATAAAAACGTGTCA
>JBAXNJ010000464.1:0-1518 GCA_037133815.1 Betaproteobacteria bacterium | reverse complement strand
GTGGAACGTTTAGGTATGGCGCGCGCCATGGCCTTGGCCATGACGGGTGACAAGCTATCTGCGGATAAAGCCAAAGAGTGGGGACTGATTTGGGAAGTGGCAGAAGACTGCGTAGCTACAGCCCTAACATTGGCCGAGCGTTTGGCTGTGATGCCCACCAAAGCTTTGGTGGCAACGCGTCAGCTGTTGCGCGATGCAGGCACACGTAGCTTCACCCAACACCTCGATATAGAACGAGACACCCAATCTGCCATGGGGCGCACACACGATTACATCGAAGGCGTTAATGCTTTCTTGCAAAAGCGTGCACCAGAATTCAAAGGCGAGTAAGTGCCATGAATACGCAAGCCCAAACAATGGCCCAAGCACTCGCCGAACAAGTTGGTAAAGCCATGTATGCGGTGGACATCGCCACCAAAGACACCATGGGCATCACATTAGAGGAATGTGTACCAGGCCGAGCGACCATGCGTATGGAGGTCAAGCCTCTGCATTTAAATGGCCACCAAATCTGCCATGGCGGTTTTATTTTTACCCTGGCAGATTCCACATTTGCATTTGCCTGCAACAGTTACAACAAAGCGGCAGTAGCTGCAGGTTGCAGCATTGAATTTTTAAAACCTGCACATGTGGGCGATGTATTGACCTGCGTTGGCATTGAGCAAACCTTGTCTGGCAGACACGGTATTTACGATATGCGCGTGACCAACCAACATGGCGACACCATTGCCATGTTCCGCGGTAAAAGCGCGCAAATTCAAGGCACGGTGATTCCAGCATGAGCCAAGCATCATTTCCCTTAGACCCCATTGAAAAAGCCAGCATCGATGAGTTGCGTGCTTTGCAACTCAAACGTTTGCAAGCCACTTTGCAACATGCTTATGCCAACTCACCTGCTTACCGCGCTAAGTTTGATGCGGCTGGTGTGCACCCAGACGGCTGCAAAAGTCTGCAAGATTTAGCGAAATTTCCTTTCACCACTAAATCCGATTTACGCGACAACTATCCGTTTGGCATGCTGGCCGTGCCACGCGCGCAATGTGTGCGCATACATGCATCCAGTGGAACCACTGGCAAGCCTACCGTGGTCGCTTACACGCAGAATGACGTGGATATGTGGGCCGATATGGTGGCGCGCAGCATACGCGCAGCTGGCGCTAAGCCTGGCGATATGGTGCACGTGAGTTATGGATATGGACTATTCACAGGTGGCTTGGGTGCGCACTACGGCGCAGAGCGATTGGGTTTGACTGTTGTGCCATTTGGTGGCGGACAAACTGAGCGGCAGGTGCAGTTGATACAAGATTTCAAACCCAACTTGATCATGGTCACGCCTAGTTATATGTTGGCGATAGCCGATGAGTTCGAACGACAAGGTTTGAACCCCGCAGAGTCGAGTTTACGTTTAGGTATTTTTGGCGCGGAGCCTTGGACCAACGATATGCGCCGTGCGATTGAAGTGCGTTGTGGCATTGATGCGGTAGACATCTACGGTTTGTCCGAAGTGATAGGCCCCGG
>JBAXNJ010000463.1:0-1532 GCA_037133815.1 Betaproteobacteria bacterium | reverse complement strand
CCGTTGGCGCAAAGGCGCAGGCAACAAGGTGTAGAGGCTTGGCCATGCCGATGGCTTATGCGAACACTCGTATCCCGCTGGTTTATGCAACAACACATAGGCTTTGGCGTGATACGGCCACAACACACCTTGCACGCTAAATGGCATGGCCTCTTGCACTGGCACGTCATAAGTGGCGTCATCACACGTCGCCAACCCACACCCAAGGTCTACCTGCACATAGCCCTGCTGCACTAGCCCCGCACAAATACGCCGTGTGCCAAAGCCTTGTGAATAGAGGATGTCTTGCAACTGCATAAGGGTGAATCCTAATGCGAGTCTCCTAGGTGAAAACTAGCGCTGTCTTGCAAGCAACACTTCCTACAATGAAATTTTGAGTCAATAGCAACTATTGTCCTAGGAGTTAAACCATGCAACGCCGTCATTTTTTCCAAAACACTGCCATGGTCACCACAGGCGCCATCGCCGGTTGTGCCCTACCTGGTTATGCGGACCACCAAGTCAAATCGCCCTTCAAGGTGCCTGCAACGCACATCCCTATCGTCGGCTCTGAAGAGATGTTCCCAGTGCGCCGTATCTATTGCATTGGACGTAACTACGCTGCCCATGCACGCGAAATGGGGTCAGACCCCACACGCGAGCCACCGTTTTTCTTTCAAAAACCAACGGACGCCATTCAATATGTCCAAGCAGGTACCGTGGCAGACCACCCATATCCTTCGCTAACTAAAAACTACCACTATGAAGCGGAACTGGTCGCCATGCTGGACAAAGGTGGACGCAATATCCCAGTCGCCAAGGCACTCGATTTGGTGTATGGGTACAGCCTAGGCCTAGACATGACTCGCCGCGACTTGCAACGCGCATTAGGTGACGAGAAAAAACCTTGGGAAATTGGTAAGAGTTTTGACAAATCCGCCCCTATTGGCGCTGTGCATAAAGTTGCGCAAACAGGGCATTTCACCCAAGGCGATATTTGGTTGAAGGTCAATGGTCAAACCAAACAAAAGGCTGATTTGAAACAAATGATTTGGTCTGTTGCTGAACAAATCTCCAAGTTATCTGAAGCGTTTGAACTCTTTCCTGGCGACATCATCTACTCGGGCACACCTGAGAATGTGGGCCCCGTTATACGGGGTGATGTGATTGAGATGCACATAGACGGCCTGCCCAATTTAAGCGTGAAAATTGTTTAAGAACACCATGCAACAGTATCTTTTTCTACACAAAATATGTGCAACTCTGTTGGCAATATTTGTCGGCATTTCATGCTTTGCGCAATCAACTACTTCCACTAGTACAACCATCAAAATCATCGTGCCGTTCACACCCGGCACGGGCATGGACACCATTGCACGTACCATTCAACCGCGTTTAGCAGAACGCACAGGTCAAACGGTTTTGGTGCAAAACATGCCAGGTGCTAGTGGAAATATTGGTGCAGACTTTGTAGCGAAATCTGCCCCCGATGGCACTACCTTGTTGATGGGCGCCAACACCATGTTGATTGCGTCGCAACTCTACAAAAACAC
>JBAXNJ010000462.1:0-1533 GCA_037133815.1 Betaproteobacteria bacterium | reverse complement strand
GAGCGTTCAGGTATTTCGCCTGACTTAGTCACGGAAGTTTTATTTGGCAATTGTTTGATGGCCGGGCAAGGCCAGGCGCCGGCACGCCAAGCGGCGTTCAAAGGTGGTTTGCCCCAGGGTGCTGGCGCTGTGACGTTGTCAAAAATGTGTGGCTCGGGCATGCGCGCTGCGATGTTTGCCCACGATATGTTGTGTGCAGGCTCACACGATGTATTGGTCGCTGGCGGCATGGAGAGCATGACCAATGCCCCCTACCTGCTGATGAAAGGCCGGGCCGGCTATCGCATGGGCCACGACAAAGTGTTTGACCACATGATGCTCGACGGTTTGGAAGACGCTTACGAAGTCGGTCGCTCCATGGGTACGTTTGGCGAAGACTGCGCCGCCAAATACAACTTCAGCCGTGCAGAGCAAGATGCGTTCGCTACTGCTAGTGTGGAGCGTGCCAAGGCCGCCACTGCATCAGGCGGTTTTGCCAAAGAAATTGCACCCGTCACCGTGAAGACTCGCGCTGGTGAGACGGTGGTGTCTATCGATGAAGGCCCCGGCAAAGTCAAGCTCGACAAAATCACCAGCTTAAAACCCGCCTTCAAAAAAGACGGCACGATCACGGCCGCCTCCAGTTCATCTATCAATGACGGTGCCGCCGCGATGGTGTTGATGCGCCAAAGCACTGCTACCAAATTAGGATGTAAGCCATTGGCGCGCATCGTCAGCCACGCCACCCATGCCCAAGCCCCTGAGTGGTTCGCAACAGCGCCGGTAGGCGCTACGCAAAAAGCTTTGGCCAAAGCTGGCTGGCAAGTGCAAGACGTAGAACTATGGGAAGTGAATGAAGCTTTTGCGGTTGTGCCTATGGCTTTGATGAAAGAACTCAACGTGCCACATGACAAAGTGAATGTGAACGGTGGCGCTTGTGCCTTGGGTCATCCCATCGGCGCATCTGGTGCGCGCATCTTGGTGACCTTAATCCATGCCTTGCAAGTGCGTGGACTGAAAAAAGGTTTAGCCACTTTGTGCATTGGTGGCGGTGAAGGCACGGCCATGGCGATTGAATTGATTTAAGGGCTTCCATGTCTTTGATCCACACACAGGTGCAAGTTCGCAGTGCTGAGGCGGTAACCAACGCTGCCGCGATGCAAGCGGCAGTCGACGATTTGCGATTGCAAATTCAAAGCGTTGCCAATGGCGGCGGTGAGGCCGCGCGTGCCAAACATGTTGGGCGTGGCAAATTGCTTCCGCGTGACCGTGTGCAGATGTTGCTCGACCCCGGTACGCCATTTCTAGAACTCAGTCCTTTGGCGGCATATGGCATGTACAACGGTGATGCACCGGGCGCTGGCGTGATCACGGGGATTGGTCGTGTAAGTGGCGTTGATTGCCTCATCGTGTGTAACGACGCAACTGTTAAAGGCGGCACCTACTATCCAATGACCGTCAAGAAGCATGTGCGTGCACAAGAAATTGCGCAACAAAACCATTTGCCTTGTATTTATTTGGTGGATTCAGGTGGTGCTAATTTGCCCAACCAAG
>JBAXNJ010000461.1:0-1543 GCA_037133815.1 Betaproteobacteria bacterium | reverse complement strand
GGTTGTCCGCTGGTGGGGCAAAATAACCTTCAAATAATTTATAGGAGCACTTCCATGCAAACTCGACGCGAGACCCTTAAGCACAGCGCTGCTGTTGCCAGCCTGCTGGCGGCTTCAGGCCTGTTTCCTCAATATGCACAAGCTTTTGAAAAAGCTGCATTTGAAGCCAAGACCATTAACGAAGCCATCAAATCCATGGGCGGTGCTGTTCCCGTTGAAAGCAAGGATGTGACCATCACCGGCCCAGACATTGCTGAAAACGGGGCGGTAGTGCCTTTCGGAGCGAGCACCTCATTGCCTAATGTCAAACGCGTTTTACTGCTGGTTGAAAAAAATCCTTCGGCTTTAGTGGCCATGTTTAACGTCAGTCCCGATGTAGAAGTGAACTTCGCTACACGCTCAAAGATGGGCCAATCTTCTGATGTATACGCAGTAGCCATTACCAACGATGGCAAAGCCTTCTTTGCTAAAAAAGAAGTCAAAGTAACACTCGGCGGCTGCGGCGGCTAATCACCTTTCCATTTATTTAGGAGTCACACCATGGCAGATCCAATGCGCATTCGCGCCCAAGCAGCTGGCGATAAAGCTACCGTTCGTGTACTAATGAGCCACGAAATGGAATCCGGACAACGCAAAGACGGAACCGGAAAAATCATTCCAGCCTGGCATATCCAAGACGTCACCGCAACGCTCAATGGCAAAACAGTTTTGACCGCTGAGTGGGGGCCTGCAGTCTCCAAGAACCCTTTCTTGCAATTCACCATCAAAGGTGCCAAAGCTGGCGACAAAGTTGGCATTATCTGGAAAGACAACAAAGGCGACACCCGCACAGATGAAGCAACTGTTTCTTAAAAGTTTCTAAAAGTTGTGGAGACACGCATGAAAAAAATAGTGATTGCTTTAGGGCTCATCGGCTTGTCAGCATTTGCCTTGGCTCAAAAATCATCGTCGGACAGTATTGCTGAATACCGTCAGATGTTGCAAGACGGTAATCCAGCCGATTTGTTCGAAGCCAAAGGCGAAGGTCTTTGGGTGCAAAAACGCGGACCTAAAAATGCCACATTAGAAAAATGTGATCTTGGCAAAGGCCCTGGGGTCGTCAAAGGTGCATGGGTCGAATTACCGCGTTATTTTGCAGATACAGGCCGCGTGCAAGACCTCGAGTCGCGCTTGGTCACCTGCATGCAAGAGTTACAAGGTTTCAACGCAGACGGAATTGCTAAAACACCATTTGGCAAAGATGAACAAAATAATGTCACGGCTATAGCGACTTGGGTTGCGGCCGAATCCAAAGGCATGAAATTCAACTTATCGCAAAGCCACATCGAAGAACGCAAAATGTACGAGGTAGGTAAGCGCATCTTCTTTATGCGTGGCGGCTCGCACGACTTTGCTTGCGCCACATGCCACGCGCAAGATGACAAACGTATTCGCTTACAAGACCTACCCAATCTCACTAAAAATCCTGGCGCTGGAAATGGTTTTGGCGCTTGGCCTGCTTACCGTGTGTCCAACGGACAAATGTGGGGCGCGCAGTTACGCT
>JBAXNJ010000460.1:0-1556 GCA_037133815.1 Betaproteobacteria bacterium | reverse complement strand
ATATAAAGGCGCAGCTCCTGCATTGACCGACCTCATGGGCGGCCAGATTGATCTGGCTTTCAGCGACCCCTTGTTAACCTCGCAGCATTTAAGCGGTGGGCGTATCAAGGCGCTCGCTGTTAGTGGTTCAAAGCGTTTGAAGTCAGCGCCGAACATTCCCACCGTTGCCGAAGCTGGTATTCCAGGATATGCCGTCAGCGGATGGCTTGGGATCGTAACGCCTACAAATACGCCTGCTCCTCGAATAGCAAAGCTCAATGCGGCCTTTAATGAGGTGCTTGCGATGCCTGACATTCAGGCTAAGTTAGCTGAACAAGGTGCTGAAACTATTCCTGGAACGCCTCAGGAATTTGGTGACTTTATTAAAAATGAGTACACCCGATGGAGGAAGGTGATTGCGGATGAAAAACTATCTGCGGATTAATTTTTTCTGCTGATCTCTAAAAATTAAAAACAATCACTATGACAAATAATCATGACACCCTTCAAATGCAAGTATCTAGGGAAACGAACGCATCAGTTTTAAATGCAACACAGACAGGTGCGCAATCATTAGTGGAGCATTTTGTAGCTCGTGGTGTCAAGCACATGTATGGCGTGCCTGGTGGTGACTGCAGTTTGGACATCATCGATGCCGCTGAGAAGTTCGGTATTCGTTTCGTTCTGACGCGTACAGAAAATGCGGCGGCCATGATGGCCTGCTCAGAGGCTGAGTTAACGGGGTCTTTGGGCGTGGTGTTGACGACCCGAGGACCCGGTGTTGCCAATGCTGCCAATGGCGTTGCCTATGCAAGTTTAGACCGTGTGCCAATGGTTTTCATCAGCGATGGCTACGACAGCAACCAAGACTGCGTAAGTCACCAGCGGTTCGACCAAAAGGCTATGCTCTCGCCCGTGATCAAAGGTGCGTTACGACTAGACGATGTAACCTCTCTTCCAGCTGTCGGTGGATTGCTTGATCTTGCGATGTCGGACCAACCTGGACCAGTCTACATTGAAGTTACTGGCCATTGCATGCGCAATACCATTGCTAAAGGTTCTCTGCCTATACGGGTGGCCTCCAGAGCTTTTGATCCGCCCACTGCGCAAGTGCTGCAATTGGCCCTTGATTGTGTAGCAGGGGCACAACGTCCGATCTTGGTGATTGGTTTGCAGTGCCGAGGCAAGCAGGTCTCACAAGCTTTGCGTGCGTTCGCTCATAAGTTGCAGTGCCCCGTTTTTTCTACCTATAAAGCTAAGGGCGTTATGCCGGAGGCAGATATGCAACTTAGCGGCTACTTTATTAATGGTGCTGCAGAAGAAGAGACTTTCCTTTCTGCTGACTTGATCATTATGTTTGGGGCAGATCCAGTAGAGTTTCCACCCTCCGCCTTCAAGTATTCATCTACTCCTGTACTCGAATTCACGAACCAGCAATTCAATCGTAATGTTTATCGATCTGTGTTGAGTGTTGCTGGCGATCTTGCGCAAGCAGCCTTGCAAATGTGTGCCGGCGTGCGTTCTAGTAGTTGGGGGGCAGACGAACTTAAAAGCATCAAGGCCCATATGCTCGCACG
>JBAXNJ010000459.1:0-1601 GCA_037133815.1 Betaproteobacteria bacterium | reverse complement strand
ACCTTTGTTAACAAAATGGACCGCGAAGTGCGCGACCCTCTTGATATCTTGGACGAAGTTGAACGTGAACTGGGCATGCCTTGCGTCCCTATGACGTGGCCTGTGGGCCAAGGCAAATCTTTTGGCGGTATTGTGAATTTGCGTACCAAAGCGATGACAGTTTTCGAGTCAGGCAGCGAGCGTTTGCCACAAGATTTTGAAACGATTCCTTTGAGTGAACAGGGCAAGCTCTCAGAGCGTTTTGAGATGGAATGGAATACTGCGATGGACAGTATGGAGCTTGCTACCGGCGCCTCCCCTACATTTGACAAAGAAGCGTTCTTAGCGGGCAAGCAAACCCCAGTCTTTTTTGGCTCAGGTGTGAATAACTTCGGTGTGATGGAAGTCTTGGATGCATTAGTAGATTTGGCGCCATCGCCAAGACCCCGCATCAGCCACTTAACGGTGAACAAACAAGTACAAGAAAAAACCATCCATCCAGAAGATGTAGGTTTTTCTGGCGTGGTGTTCAAGGTGCAAGCCAATATGGACGCCAACCACCGCGACCGCATAGCGTTTGTGCGTGTGGCGTCTGGTCAATACAAGCCCGGCATGAAGTTGAAAGTGCAACGCACTGCCAAAGAATTGCGTCCTACTTCGGTCGTCACGTTTTTGAGCCAACGCCGCGAAGCGGTGGATGAAGCTTACGCAGGCGACATCATTGGCTTTACCACCCACGGCGGTGTGCAATTGGGTGACACCATCACCGACGGACCCTCTTTGCAATTCACCGGCTTACCTTTCTTTGCGCCGGAACTCTTTATGACGGTGATTTTGAAAAACCCACTGCGTACTAAACAACTGCAACAAGGCTTAGACCAACTGGGTGAAGAAGGCGCGATTCAAGTGTTCAAGCCAGAAGCGGGCGGCGCCATGCTCTTAGGTGCTGTTGGTCAGTTGCAGTTTGAAGTGGTGCAATACCGCTTGAAAGCAGAATACGACTGCGATGTGCGCTTAGAGGGCTGTCAATACACCAGCGCGCGTTGGATCACCGCTGACACACCTGCAGAGTTGCGCGAGTTCACCTATGCCTATCCACAACGCATGGCGACGGATGCAGCGAATGCCTTGGCCTATTTGTGCACGTCACCTTATGACGTGAGATTGGCGCAAGAGCGGTTTCCAAAAATCCATTTCCATCCTCTGCGCGAGCATGCTGGTTTGGCTTTGTCTGCGGCGGGGTAATTTTTTGGCCCTCATGTATCCATCTACATAACAAGGGTCTTTGTGTTGTTGGTGCAACACAAGCCACTTTTAATTTTGCTAAAATACTGACCAACCGAGGAGCGCTGCAGCTCCATCCGCGTGGATGGAGTGAGGCTCGGAAAACTTTTCCAACTGCGCTCACCCACTGACAACGTGAGGTGAGCACCTCGGCTAACCCCTTGTGCTTGTATCTGTGCGTCAGTGGCCCTCAAACTATTTTTGGAGCCTCTCATGAACGCACCTCTTAAACCTACGCAAACAACAGACTTTCACGTCGCGGATATGTCCTTGGCCGATTGGGGCCGCAAAGAAATCAAAATTGCCGAAACCGAAATGCCCGGTTTGATGGCGATGCG
>JBAXNJ010000458.1:0-1605 GCA_037133815.1 Betaproteobacteria bacterium | reverse complement strand
TACCACGACCGTAGCGATGGCGGTTTGTTAGCCACTGTCTGTGAAATGGCCTTCGCTGGCCAAGTCGGTGTTGCTCTCAATGTGGATATATTGATCACTGAGAGTGATGGCATTCAAGACAGCCGCGCGGACTATGGCGATAGCAAAAACTGGGCAACGCAGGTGAGCGCCCGTCGTGAAGCATTGACGCTGGAAGCTTTGTTCAATGAAGAACTAGGCGTGGTCATTCAAGTTAAAACAGAAGACCGCAATGCCGTGATGCAAACATTGCGAGCGCATGGTTTGTCTAAACACAGCCACTTCATTGGTAAAACCCGTCCCCACACATCGAGCATTGACAAAGGCAAAGATGAGATCAGTATTTGGCGTGATGCCAAAGAGGTATTTAAAGCCAAACTGGCGGATCTCCATTTAGTGTGGGACAGCGTGAGTTGGAAAATCTGTCATCAACGGGACAACCCTCTTTGTGCTGATTCTGAGCATGCGAGCTTAGGTGAAACCAACCCGCCCGCAATGCATGTGCATATTCCGGAATCGCTCCAAAAATTACTGTCACTGGAATCAGAGAAAAACCAATTTGCAGCACCCGTAATCAATCTGGCAAAACCCAAGATGGCCATTTTGCGAGAACAGGGCGTCAATTCACATGTCGAAATGGCCTACGCATTCAACCTCGCAGGGTTTGACGCATACGACGTGCACATGACTGATCTACAAACAGGTCGCGCCAATTTGAAAGATTTCAAGGGCTTAGTGGCTTGTGGTGGCTTTAGCTATGGAGATACCTTAGGTGCTGGTATTGGCTGGGCACGCTCCATCACTTTTAACCCATTGCTATCAGAGCAATTCAAAGTGTTCTTTGAACGCTCTGAAACCTTTGGACTGGGTGTTTGCAATGGCTGCCAAATGTTTGCAGAATTGGCAGACATCATCCCAGGCGCACAAGATTGGCCGCGTTTCACGACCAACCAAAGCGAGCGCTTTGAAGCGCGCTTGTCCATGGTCGAAGTCTTAGATTCACCCAGTTTGTTCTTTGCCGGTATGTCGGGCCTTCGTATGCCAATTGCCGTTGCACATGGCGAAGGGTTCGCTAATTTCAGCCATCGTGGTAATGCTAAGAATGTTGTACCAGCGATGCGCTTTGTAGACAACCAAGGGCAAGCTACAGAGCGTTACCCCTCCAACCCGAATGGAAGTGCAGGCGGATTAACAGCTGTTACAACCGCTGACGGTCGATTCACAGCCATGATGCCGCACCCCGAGCGCGTGTTTAGAAATGTGCAGATGAGTTGGACTGACTTGGAAGCCACTAGAGGCTTGAATGCACTTAGCCCATGGATGCAAGTGTGGCGCAATGCGCGTAAATGGATAGGCTGAGCGCAGGCCTATCCACTGTGTTAAAAATTATTCGACTTTCGCCTTAGCGCGCATTTCTTGTTGGAAAGTAGCCATACGTTGCTGTTGTAACTGTTGCAAGATTTGTGGTTTCACTTCTTCCAGTTTAGGTAATTGGGCTTCACGTATATCGTCAAGGCGAATGATGTGAAAACCAAATTGGCTTTTAACTGCATTAGCACTGGTCTCGCCCTTTTTCAAAGCCACCAT
>JBAXNJ010000457.1:0-1622 GCA_037133815.1 Betaproteobacteria bacterium | reverse complement strand
GTCAAGCCCGCTGGTTTTGAGAGCGTTTTAAAAGGTGCCCAAAGAAACGCCTTTGCTGTGATGCGTTATGACGCCTATTTGCATAGACCCCTGACGGAACCATTGCCGGTGCATGTGATCGTTGCTCCGACGGATAACGACAACGAAGTACTGGTTGAGTTGTTACCTCTTGAGCAACAAGCTCGTCTGGAGCGTGAAGACCGCTTGATTGACCAAGCGCAGGCTAATAAAGAACTCATCCGTAACTTAGCCCACGAAATTAAAAACCCACTCGGTGGTATTCGTGGAGCCGCCCAGTTGCTTCAGATGGAAGTGGCAGGACGCGACTTGGTGGAATACACCCAAGTCATCGTGCATGAGGCGGATCGACTGCAACTTTTGGTAGACCGCCTTTTGGCGCCGCACCGTCGCCCGCACGTGGTAGGGGATGTGAACATCCACGAGGTGTGCGAGCGTGTGCGCTCTTTGGTGTTGGCTGAGTTTCCGCGCGGCTTGAAAGTGGTGCGCGACTACGACATCTCTATCCCAGACATTCGGGGTGATCGTGAGCAGTTGATCCAAGCGGTGCTCAATATCGTGCATAACGCAGCCCACGCCTTGTCTGAGCGTATCGTGGAAGGAGATGCGCAAATTGTCCTTAAAAGCCGTATCAACCGACAAGTCACTTTTGGCAAAAACCGCTATAGGTTGGCACTGGAATTGCATGTCATAGACAACGGGCCGGGTGTCCCAGAGGAAATCAAGGATCGCTTGTTTTTCCCTCTGGTGTCAGGCCGAGATGGTGGATCGGGGTTGGGGCTCAATTTAGCCCAAACCTTTGTCCAACAGCACCATGGGCTGATTGAGTGTGACAGCGAGCCAGGGCGAACAGATTTCAGAATCGTGATCCCCTTGGCTTGATAAAAGAGAAAGTAGCGTTGAGATGAAACCGATTTGGATAGTTGATGACGACCAGTCAATCCGCTTTGTGCTGGAGAAGGCCTTGTTGCGTGAAAACTTGCCAACGCGTAGTTTCACCTCACCGCGCGAAGTACTGCAAGCTTTAGACAGCGCGAGCGAAGACGACCAACCACAAATTTTGGTCAGCGATATCCGTATGCCGGGCGGTTCCGGCCTGGAGTTGTTAACCAAAGTTAAAGAACGCATGCCGATGTTGCCCGTCATCATCATGACGGCGTTTTCAGATTTAGACAGTGCGGTATCCGCTTTTCAAGGCGGTGCATTTGAATACCTCCCCAAGCCTTTTGATTTACCTAAAGCCGTAGAGTTGATTCGAAGAGCGGTAGACGAGAGCCAGCGCGAACAAGCCCAAAGCGATTTACAAGATGAAACGCCAGAAATGCTGGGCCAAGCGCCTGCCATGCAAGACGTGTTTCGCGCGATTGGACGTTTGAGCCAAAGCCATGTCACGGTGATGATCACTGGCGAAAGCGGCTCTGGCAAAGAACTCGTAGCGCGTGCTTTGCACAAACACTCACCTCGCGGTGATACAGGAACTAAAGGGCCTTTTGTTGCTATCAACACAGCGGCGATCCCTAAAGATTTGCTAGAAAGTGAACTCTTTGGGCACGAACGCGGTGCATTCACGGGGGCGCAAGCCACCAGAAGAGGGCGTTTTGAAC
>JBAXNJ010000456.1:0-1623 GCA_037133815.1 Betaproteobacteria bacterium | reverse complement strand
GGCCCTCCTTGCCCGGGAGGCTGCCGCACAACTCGACCGCCTGATGCCGGCGGCCGACTCGGCCGCTGGTGGGTTTCTGGCCCGCTGCCGCTGGCTGGCCGCCACGCTTCCTGAGCTCGCCCTGCCGCGACTCGACGACACGGCCATCGCCGCTCTTCTCCCTGAACTCTGCCGGGGCATGCGGTCACTTGACGAAGTGAAGTCGGCCGACTGGACATCGCATCTGCACGCCCTCGTCGGATACGACCGGGTCGCCGAAATCGAGCGGCTCGCCCCGACACAGATCGACCTCCCCACGGGTAAGCGGCACCGGCTGCAGTACGAGCCTGTGGGCGGCCCCCTGCTCGCCATCCGCATCCAGGAACTCTTCGGAATCGGTGATACCCCGCGGATTGCAGGCGGACGCGTGCCCGTGCTCCTCCACTTGCTGGGCCCGAACCATCGCCCACAGCAAGTGACGAGCGACCTCGCGAGTTTTTGGAGCACTACCTACCCCAACGTGAAGAAAGAGCTCCGGCGACGCTACCCGAAGCACGCTTGGCCCGATGACCCGCTGGCCCCGCTGGCCCCACTTGCCCCGCCGGCACGGAAGCCGACCCGCTGAGCAGGCCGGTAGTAACGGCCGCTCGGATGCGCGCAGATCGCACCGCGTCAAATTAATGCCGCACACAAATCGTTCTTCCGACCCCTCGAACGCGGGAATGCGGGTGGGGTCGTGTCGCGAGTGCATGACGCGCCGTGAATTCGCGAGATGGCGATTTTTTCTCGCGTATCACCCGGCGAGCCGGGCATGAAGAGCCGCAGCACCACCTGCCGAAACTCCCTCTCGAGCGATGATGTGGAACGGATTTGAACCGCGTCGCTCACTTGCCTCCCGTCACCTCTCCTCAATCAGGATGTTCTCCATGCAACGGATGCTGATCATCGTCGCCGTGCTCGCCACCCTCGTCATTGCCCCCTCGGCCTCGCAGGCTCAAAACACCCGTTCGGAAATCGGCGCCGCCCGCAAGGGCCCGGTCGCCAAGCTCGTCGAGCTCGAGCGGAAGAAGAACGAGTGGCTCCGCGAGAAGTTCCTCAGCCGCTGATCATTGACGACCATCCCCGCCATCCACGGGTGGTTGCGTCAACAGACGGTAAGATTGGAACGGCGGGTCGGCATGCCTTCTTGGCACGTCGGCCCGCTGTTCGCGTTTTGAGTGCGAGGCCCCCCGACCCATGACGCAGACCACCACCAACGCCTGGCTCCAAGGCCTCCGGGCGTTCGTGGTCGAACACCGTCTGGGCAAGCCGCTGCCCACGCCGCCAGCCGGCGACGCCCAGTGGGCGGCAGAGCGCTCGATCCTGGGCGCCGCACTTGCGACGCGACTGTCCGAGGTCGAGGCGATTCGGCAGACCCGCCGTGCTTTGGGATACGGAACCGGTGCCGATCCCGCGCTGGTCCTGACCACGTCTGCGGCCGGGATGGCTGCCACGACGGCCGTGCTCGAGTCGGCCGGCGATCTCGCCGCCCTCGTCGAGAATGCGCGTGACGATGGTGGCGTCGACATCGGGCACCGAGCCGTCGAGGAATCCGGCGCCAACCATCATCGGCACGCCGGCGAGGCAGACATTGTCCTTCAGTGC
>JBAXNJ010000455.1:0-1639 GCA_037133815.1 Betaproteobacteria bacterium | reverse complement strand
TTCCTGACTTTCAGCGACTACTCGCGCAACGCCATACGTATGGCTGCATTGATGAAGCAACGCATCATCCATGTGTTTACCCACGACTCGATCGGCTTGGGCGAAGACGGCCCGACCCACCAGTCAATTGAACACGCTGCGTCATTGCGCTTGATTCCAAACCTCGACGTTTGGCGCCCTGCCGACACCGCAGAGACTACGGTCGCATGGGCGGTTGCCTTGCAAAACCAGCACAAGCCCACAGCCTTGTTACTAAGTCGCCAAAACTTGCCTTATTTGCCAAAGGGCGAGGCGCGCACCAGCGCCAGCACGCAAGCCGCAGGCGAGTTTTCTGGTTTGGACGCGATCAACAAAGGCGCTTATGTGTTGGCAGAGCCCAGCGAGGTTGGCATTAACAAGTCCGCGCAAGCCGTCATCGTTGCTACAGGCTCTGAAGTGCATCTCGCCCTCAAAGCGCAAGCCCTCTTGGCCGAGCGCAAGATTGCGGTACGCGTGGTGTCTATGCCAAGCACCACCACGTTCGATCGCCAAAGCGTGGCTTACAAATCTGCCGTTTTGCCCAAAGGTCTGCCCCGCGTAGCGGTTGAAATGGGCTCGACCGACGGTTGGTGGAAATACGGTGTGTCTGCTGTGATCGGCATCGACACCTACGGCGAGTCAGCGCCTGCTGGCGTGCTCTTCAAACACTTTGGCTTTACGCCTGAAAACGTCGCAGACACGGTGCAAGCGGTATTGGCGAAATAAATTTTTAACTTCAAGGAAATCGCATGACCATCAAGATTGGTATTAACGGCTTTGGACGCATAGGCCGTATGGTGTTTCGCGCAGCTGCGCAAAACTTTTCGGACATCGAGGTGGTCGGCATCAACGACTTACTTGAGCCCGACTACTTGGCCTATATGCTCCAGTACGACAGCGTGCATGGCCGCTTCAAAGGCGATATTTCTGTCGACGGTAATACCTTGATCGTCAATGGCAAAAAAATCCGACTTACCCAAGAACGCGACCCTGCTGCCTTAAAGTGGAACGAGATCGGTGCTGACATCGTGGTCGAAGCCACGGGTCTGTTTTTAGACAAGGCTAGCGCTGAAAAACACTTGGCTGCCGGTGCTAAAAAAGTGCTGCTTTCTGCACCATCGAAAGACGACACCCCCATGTTTGTGTACGGCGTGAACCACGCCACTTACAAAGGTGAGGCCATCATTTCCAACGCGTCTTGCACCACAAACTGTTTGGCCCCTGTTGCCAAAGTCTTGAACGACAAATGGGGCATCAAACGTGGCCTGATGACCACTGTCCACGCTGCCACCGCCACCCAAAAAACCGTAGACGGCCCCAGCAACAAAGACTGGCGTGGCGGACGCGGCATTTTGGAAAACATCATTCCATCGAGCACAGGTGCTGCCAAAGCGGTTGGCGTGGTCATTCCAGAACTGAACAAAAAACTCACAGGCATGTCTTTTCGCGTACCTACGTCTGACGTGTCTGTTATCGACCTGACCGTCGAATTGAACAGCCCTGCGACTTACGCCGAGATTTGCGCCGAGATGAAAGCGCAAAGCCAAGGCACTTTGAAAGGCATCTTGGGTTACACCGAAGACAAAGTCGTCGCCTCCGACTTTCGCGGCGAGCCTTGCAC
>JBAXNJ010000454.1:0-1650 GCA_037133815.1 Betaproteobacteria bacterium | reverse complement strand
ATACCTTTTAAAAATCGAATCCAACAAGCCGTTGCAAATGCAAGATGCGTGGGCATCTGATTTGCTAGACGGTTGGCCGTATAGGTTGGCAGCCATCGCAGAGGCAATTTCAATGAATTGTCTGAACAGATTTGCAGGGCGCGATGCTGCAATGCAGGGTTGGCAAACCGTTCGAGCAATGCATCGCGATAAGAATCTAAATGCGGACGACGCACAAAAGGGACGATATCTTCTGTCATCAACCGATGCGCGAAGTTTCGAAGCGGAGAAGTTGTCATGCAGTCTGCGATGGTGGACAACCCAAGCACAGCTCCCATCGCCGCTAAAGCAGAGTGGCTAGCGTTGAGCATGCGTAACTTGGCTTCTTCAAAAGGCTGCACGTCGCTAACGACTTGCACGCCCACGCTTTGAAGTGCTTGCGCGTCACTCGGGTCAGCTAACTTATCTTCAATCACCCATTCCCAAAATGACTCGGTAGAAAGTGCAATCTTGTCTTCTACGCCCAAAGCATCACGTGCCGCTGAAAGACAAGCGGCACTGCTTTGTGGAACGATGCGGTCCACCATGCTGTTGGGAAAGAAACAATGCTTTTGTATCCATGCATGTAATTGGGTTGTGTCACCAAGATTTTTAACTGCACTGTCTTGGTTTGTATGCATCAAAGTGTTCAAGCATAAGTCTCGTAATCTACCGCCGTTATGGCTCAAGTTATCGCAAGAGGCCACTGTTAACCGCGCAGCAGATGAAGCCCCAAGTTGCGCGAAGCGCGCCGCAAAACCTTCCAACAGCAATTGCGCCAATGGAGAGTCATAGCCTTTTTCAGTCACCGTCAAAGTGACCCATCGCGTTTCAGCCGATGCCAATTTATCTATCAGCCGCTGGCGCTCTAAGTTCGCCACACAACCATCTTGGATGGCGCGAATAGTCTGCCAATGGCTGGCGTGTGCGTTAGCTACTTGCACTGCATATTGCCAACCTTGTGTCTTTAAAGTAGCCAAGACATCTGGGTTGTGCATCGCCACACCAAACACGCCCCAGCGCTTGTCGCCTTGTTGAATTAGTAGGTCAAACACACACGCTTGGTGTGCGCGATGGAATGCGCCCAAGCCCAGATGCACCACGCCAGTGACTGCTGGGCTGCCCATGCCAGAGCGGTGGTTCAATGTATCAAACCGTCATGCCGAGTTTCTGCCCCGACGCTTGGATTTCTTGCCAGGTGGTGGTGTCGACCACGATGCCGTTTTTCATACGATCTGCCCGGGCTTTGCGTTCAGGTTCGCCCGCAATCACTACGCCTTCAGAGTCTGGCGCATCTGGACTTTCGCGAAGCCAATCGACAAAGGCCAAACTCTCTTCGGCAAAACTCGTTTGTGTACCCAAACGCTTGGGATCGATCACGATAGTCAACATGCAGTTGATCACCGCCCGGCGACCATCTGCTTCTTTGTGCCATGTACCGCCGCCGCTCAATGCGCCACCGAGCAACTCACAAGCAACTGCTAAGCCAAAACCTTTGTGATCGCCAAAGGTGCGCAATGCGCCCATCTTGCCGTTGCTTTGCGGAACCACCACCACCCCGGGTTTATTGGTGGGATTGCCATGCTCATCGATCAACGTGCCAGGTTCGACTTCGCGTCCTTCGTTGTGCGC
>JBAXNJ010000453.1:0-1651 GCA_037133815.1 Betaproteobacteria bacterium | reverse complement strand
GTATTGCCTGTAAAGGCCATGCTCAACAACATGTCGATTAAAAAAGCAAAGACAAGACTGAAAATAATAAACAGTTGATTAGCTGGCAACAACAGTTGATGGCCACGTGGCATGATCATCGACGGCCCCCTCTGGCTTGCAAGGGGACTTGTTTTTCAGCCGCGGGGCGAGGTGGCAAATCAGTGCCTACGGGTTCGAGAACCATCACCAGTCGCGCACCTTGGGCATGCGCCAATGGTTCGCACAAAATACGCGCAAACACCGTATCTGCTCTGCGCTCAACTTTGCTCACCTTTGCAACCATCACACCCGCAGGGTAAACACCATCCACACCACTGGTTGTCAAAATGTCTCCTACTTCAATATCTGCATTGGTCGCCATGTAGCGCAACTCCATCAAAGGTGCGCCGCCAGCTTCGCCAAATGCGACACCTCTTGCACCCGTGCGAGTATTTAACACAGGAATGGAATGCTCTTTATCAATCACCAAGGTTGCTTCACTCACCAACGGATACACACGCGTGATTTGTCCCAAAATACCAAGCTCATCCATCACTGGAGAGCTGAGTTTGATTCCTTGCGCACTGCCTTTATTTAAAATAAATTTTCGCGTGTAGGGATCGGGCGCGTCGTAAATGACTTGCGCAATCACACCACTGCTGTTTTGTCTTTCGCTCAACGCTAAGAGTTGACGCAATTGTTGATTTTCTAATTGCAATTGTTCAACTTGAGTGGCTCTCACAGACAGTTTTAGCAATTGAATTTTGGACGAAGCCACTTGCGCTTGCGCATTATCTCTGGATTCAAAATATTGGATGCTTCCTTCCCACAACTCAATGGGTTGCCTGGCCAACCACTGAACGGGATATAACACCATCGATAAGGACCAGCGAATCGGCTGTATCAATGTGTAACGCACATCGGCAAACATCAACAATGCCGATAAGGCGCTAAAAAAAATAAGTTTGGTGAGTGCCGACGGCCCTTGTTTAAAGAAGGGTGGGGGTGAACTCTCTAAAGTACCGAGTGCCATATGCTCGGTGAGATTTACTCGCTGGTGAAGATGGACCCTAAGCGCTCCATACGCTCTAGAGCCAAACCACAACCGCGAACAACGCAAGTTAAGGGGTCTTCTGCAACCAAAACAGGAAGGCCTGTTTCTTCAGCCATTAAACGATCAAGGTCGCGCAACAAAGCGCCGCCGCCTGTGAGCATCATGCCGCGCTCAGCAATGTCAGCACCGAGTTCGGGAGGCGTTTGCTCCAACGCATTTTTGACGGCTGAAACAATGTTGTTGAGCGGATCGGTGAGCGCTTCTAATATTTCGTTGGAAGAGATGGTGAACGAGCGCGGTACGCCCTCAGATAAATTGCGACCCTTGACTTCCATTTCACGCACTTCGCTGCCTGGAAACGCAGATCCAATTTTCTTTTTGATGGCTTCTGCTGTGGGCTCGCCAATGAGCATACCGTAGTTGCGTCGGATGTAATTGATGATGGCCTCGTCAAACTTATCGCCACCGACACGAACGCTACCCTTGTAGACCATGCCGCCCAATGAAATCACGCCCACTTCGGTGGTGCCGCCACCGATATCGACCACCATGGAGCCGGATGCGTCACTGACAGGCAATCCTGCACCAATCGCGGCG
>JBAXNJ010000452.1:0-1657 GCA_037133815.1 Betaproteobacteria bacterium | reverse complement strand
GCAGATGCAATGGGACGCAAGACCCTAAGATCAATCGACTTTGGCGCCTGAACGCCTAACCACATCGGACAATCTAGGTATGTCCGTTGCCACCAACGCAGCCAATTCATCAGGCTTGCCGCCGCCTGGCTCAAGCCCCATTTCAGCTAAACGCTTGGCGTTTTCGGGTTGCTTCAAAATGTCTGCGACATCACGCTGCAAGCGGCTAACAATGTCAGGTGGCGTGCCTGCTGGTGCAAACATGGCTTGCCAAGAACTTAACTCAAAACCGTTAAGACCGGCTTCTTGTAACGTTGGCAATTCAGGTGCGGCCTTGGAACGCTTGGCGGACGTAACGGCCAGCCCAATCAGTTTTTTTCCAGTGATTTGGGGGATGGCCGTGTTGCTGTTTTCAAAGCTGATTTGAATGGTGCCTCCCAACAAATCTGCCATCATGGGACCGCTGCCGCGGTAGGGTACATGCTGCATTTGCGTGCCTGTGGCTAGCTTGAACATTTCACCAGAAATATGCTGCGATGTGCCATTGCCTGCCGACCCAAAAGAGTATTTGTTGGGATTGGCTTTGAGCAAAGCGATAAGTTCGGGCACAGTTTTGACATTCAGCGATGGATGAACCACCAACACATTGGGCAGCGCGGCCAGCAAGGTCACGGGTGCAAAATCTTTGATGGGGTCGTAGGGCAGTTTGGGATAAAGCGACACATTCAAAGCGTGTGAGCTGATGGTGCCACCGCCCAGCGTGTAACCGTCAGGCTTAGATTTGGCCAGTTCTGCAGACCCCACAGATCCGCCTTGCCCCGCTTTGTTGTCCACCACCACAGATTGATTCAGCGATTTAGACAAGCCTTGTGCCACCATGCGCCCCAACATGTCGGTAGCGCCACCAGGGGCAAAGGGCACGATGTAGCGAATGGGTTTGCTTGGCCAATCTTTGAGGACATCCTGCGCCAAGGCATTTGGAATTTGGGCAAGCGTGAGCGCTAGCAGAGACCTGAGTAGCAAATTACCGTTAAGCATGAACATTTCCAAACCAGGTTGATCAAGACATTCAACTGTGCACTTTGCTCTTTAAAATCCGTACGGGGGAAACCCTGCATTAAAAATAATTGAAATAATTGGGGTCAGATTCACTAGTTCCCGGAGATATTTCCCGAGATCTTCATATGGGCCTTTTCTCTACGACAACTTGACCTCCATGGCTGCGCCATTGGTGTCCATCTTCAAATGGTTTGAGACATCCAGAGTAAAAATTACCTCAATTACACAGTTTGTTACACATCAATAAAAACCACGCTACAAGCCGCATAAACAAGGGTTTCTTAAATAAACTGTTTTCTGTTAATCCCTTGTACTGTTATCGCACTAGGGGCCTAACAGTGGTGAACCCTCCATCCACAGCAATGACTTGACCCGTCAGACGGGCGGCTCCGTCTCCTAGTAAAAATGCCATCACATCAGCGACCTGCTCGGCAGACTGAATGCCGCCCAAAGGGTATTGGCGTGCGGCACCTTCGCGCATAGCCGTCATGTGGAGCTTATGAGCAAGTGCTCTGCCGATGCCGCCACTGGCGCCGGTTATGAGAACAATGGATTCTGTCATTGGGCCACTCCAACTTCACCGCGACGGATCGCGTCGGCACGAAGCGTTACAGCTTGT
>JBAXNJ010000451.1:0-1683 GCA_037133815.1 Betaproteobacteria bacterium | reverse complement strand
AACCCAGTAGATAAATCCAAATCGAGCGCGCGAACAATCACAAAGTCGCGCAAAACAATATGGCGCAGACTCATGCTACACCCTCGTTCCAGTGCAGTTTTTCACGCAAGGTATCGAAATAACTCCAACCTTTGGGATGCAAAAAACGAACAGAAAATTTTGAGCGCGTCACAGTTATGCGGTCGCCTAACAAAAGGGCGGCCAATGACTGCATATCAAAGTTAGCACTGGCGTCTCTTCCAGAGATCAGGTCGATCGCAATTTCTTCTGTGTCGGCCAAAACAATAGGGCGGTTTGACAGCGTGTGCGGGGCGATAGGTGCCATCACCCAAGCATTCAGAGATGGATGCAAAAGAGGGCCGCCTGCCGACAATGAATACGCAGTGCTGCCAGTCGAAGTGGCGATGATTAAGCCGTCTGCACGCTGGTTAGCAACAAATCGACCGTCGACCTCTACGCGCATTTCTACCATGCCAGAGGTGGCGCCACGATTGACTACTACGTCATTCATGGCAAGCGCATCAAACACACAATGGCCGTCACGCCAAACTTTGGCATGCATGAGCGCGCGTTTGTCTTCTTCAAACTCACCGCGCAACATCGGTTTGAGGGTGTCTTCAAAACCTTGGATCGGGATATCGGTAATAAAACCCAAGCGGCCTTGGTTGATACCTATGAGCGGCACATCGTATTTCGCCAAGAGCCGGCCGAAGCCCAGCATGGTGCCGTCGCCGCCAACTACCAAAGCTAAATCACAAGATTTGCCGATGCCGTCGACATCCATCACCGTATATTCGGAAATACCCGTGTTCGACGCGGTATCGCGTTCCAGAATGACATCTGAGCCTTGGGCGAGCAAAAACTGTGCGATGCTCTGTAGTGCTTGCTTAGAGGACGGTTTTGCCCCGCTGCCCACGGGCAGATGGTATTTACCAATCAAAGCAATCTGACGAAATGTGGGTTTCATGGCTAAATTACATCACTAAAATTTGTCGCAACCATGAACATGCTAGACGATCGCGCCAAAGTTCTCCTGAAAGCACTGGTTGAACGCTACATCTCCGACGGGCAACCCGTCGGATCGCGCACCCTTGCCCGTGCAACGGGTATCGAACTCTCTCCCGCCACCATTCGCAACGTCATGTCTGATTTGGAGGTGCTCGGCCTCATCGCCAGCCCACATACCTCCTCTGGGCGCGTGCCCACCTCGCGCGGATACCGCCTTTTTGTGGACACGATGTTGACAGCGGATCGAGAACATTTGCATACCCCGAGTTTGGCCGCAGATCAGCCGCAAAAAGTAATCGCCAATGCAGCAAATTTGTTGTCTGACTTGTCCCATTTCGTCGGCGTTGTGATTGCACCACGCCGCAACTCGATATTTAGGCATATTGAATTCCTCAGACTGTCCGAGCGCAGGCTGTTGGTCATCATGGTCTCGCCTGAGGGGGATGTACAAAACCGGGTCTTGTTTACCGAAGTCGACTACAGCGCATCGCAGTTGACCGAGGCTTCTAATTACTTGAACCACCACTTTGCAGGTATGGCAATTGAGCAAGTGCGTGAAAAATTGTTAGCAGAAGTTGAATCCTTGCGCGGCGAGATCGCTACGCTCATGCAAGCCGCGGTGCAAGTGAGTACAGAAGCGCTTACGCAACCGCAAGATGATGTGGTCATCAGCGG
>JBAXNJ010000450.1:0-1688 GCA_037133815.1 Betaproteobacteria bacterium | reverse complement strand
ATGGTCGATGCTGTTGACGAACGGAAAAGTACCCCTGCGCGACAACCTGCCAAAAGTGGGTTTGAGTCCCCACACACCACACAAAGATGCGGGTACGCGAATAGAGCCGTTGGTGTCAGACCCCAAGGTCAAAGGCACTTGGTGCGCAGCCACTGCAGTGCCGGACCCACCCGACGAGCCACCCGAAATACGTGTGGTGTCGTGCGGATTTCTGCAAGGGCCGTAGTGGGTGTTCTCGGTAGTGAAGCCGTAGGCGAACTCGTCCATATTGAGAGAGCCCACCAAGATGGCACCGGCCGCTGTCATTTGTTGGATTAAGAAAGCGTCTTGCTTGGCAGGTGCGTGATGGCGGTTGACGATGGAGCCTGCCAAGGTAATTTGGCCCTGCACATCAAACAAGTTCTTGACTGCAAATGGCACGCCCGCTAACGGCGGCAGCGAAGCACCCGAAGCACGCAAGGCGTCAATCGATTGCGCTTTTTGCATGGCGCGATCTACATGCTTGGCTGTAAACGCGTTGACGTGTTTATCGGTGGCTTCAATCCGATCTAGGCTAGATTGCAGCACTTCGCTTGCGCTGAAACTTCCCTTGGAAATACCTTGTGTGATTTCCGCGCTAGAGAGGTTATGCAAACTCATGGTGTTATTTGCTTGGGGCAATAGATTTCGGCGATTTCTAGATCGACGGGGCAGTCTACTTGGTCGAGCAAATGCGCCATGGCTTCTGTGCGAATGAAGTGAGAGGCCACCCGCGTTAGTCTAGTTTTATCAGTGGGCAATCCCAAAACAACTGCATTGTTTCGAATAAATTCAAGTGCTTGCTCTTGAGTCATTGAAGAACCTCATTAAGTAAATTTTAGGTAGTGCATGTTTGAGACGACCATAATAGTTTCTGTTTAGTGGGTGCGGGCTTAGAGTTTTCCCACGCCAATGGTGGTTTAAAAAGTTCTGTTTTACTAGTTAACCAATAAGTCGCCAATTGGATAGGGACATGAAGCAACTGTTGATTAAGATGGGTCAGAAACAAATAAAACGGGGGATATTTTTATGAAAAAGTTACTTTCACAAGCCTTGGTAGCCATTGGTCTTATGTGCGCTTTGATTCCATTCGCAATCGCGCAGGGCTATCCCAACAAATCTATTCGCTTAATCGTGCCTTTCCCACCAGGCGGTGGAAACGACGTGATTGGACGAATCATTGCCCAAAAGTTGACCGAGCGATTAGGCCAGCAAGTAGTGGTGGACAACCGCGCTGGCGCCAATGGCATTGTGGGTTTGCAGGCGTTGATGCAAGCGCCACCGGACGGTTACACCATCGGCGTTGCCGCTGCGGGCCCGATGGCGGTGAACCCCAGTTTGTATGACAAGCTGCCATACGACCCGCTGAAAGATTTCTCCCACATCACCAATATGGTGATCTTTCCGCTTATCTTGGTCACCCACCCCTCGGTGCCGGCTAAGACAACACAAGAGTTGATCAACTTAGCCAAGGCAAGACCTAAGCAAATATTCTTCGCTACACCTGGTAGTGGCAACTCCGCGCACTTGGCGGGGGAGTTGTTCAATTCCATGGCCAATATACAAACCGTGCATGTGCCTTACAAAGGCCAAGGCCCAGCAATGGGTGACTTGGTGGCGGGACAAGTGCAAATGATGTTTGCCAGCATTCCTTCGGTATTGCCGCAAGT
>JBAXNJ010000449.1:0-1688 GCA_037133815.1 Betaproteobacteria bacterium | reverse complement strand
AGCTTGCCTTTTGTGATCTACGGCATGATGGCCAACGTGTCAGTAGGCGCATTGTTTTTAGCGGGCATCTTGCCTGGCGTGTTGATGGCGTTGCTGATGATGCTCACCGTGGCTTACTTTGCACACAAAAACAATTGGGGCTCAGATGTCAAATTTGAATGGCTGCGCGTCATCAAAGCTTTGGCAGAAACCGCGGTGGTCATTGCGTGGCCCTTGTCGATTTGGTACTTGGTCACTACCATTGGCTTTCATGCGCAGTGGACTGTCTTTTTTGCTTTGATTGTTTTGTTTGCAGCAGACAAGTTATTTAACTTTCAAGCCGTACTTCCGATCATGACGCCTGTGTTGCTGATTGGCGGAATGTCTACCGGTGTTTTTACACCTACCGAAGGCGCCATAGCAGCTTGCGTATGGGCGATGGTTTTGGGCTTGATGTGGTATCGCACGATGAACATCAAGATGTTTGTCAAAGTCTGTCTAGACACCGTAGAGACCACCGCTACCGTTTTATTCATCGTTGCCGCAGCGAGTATTTTTGGCTGGATGTTGACCGCTACTGGCGTGACTGCTGCGATTGGCCAATGGGTGCTGGGCGTTACCGATGAGCCTTGGAAATTTTTGTTGTTAGCAAATTTGCTGATGTTATTTGTCGGATGCTTTTTAGAGCCTACAGCGGCCATTACCATCTTGGTGCCTATCTTGGTTCCAATCTGCCAGCAACTCGGCATCAACCTGGTTCACTTCGGTTTGGTCATGGTGTTGAACTTGATGATTGGTTTGCTCCATCCCCCCATGGGCATGGTGCTGTTTGTCTTGGCACGCGTTGCCAAACTCAGTGTGGAACGCACCACCATGGCAATCTTGCCTTGGTTGGTGCCTTTGCTGGGTAGTTTGGTTGTCATCACTTATGTGCCTAGCTTGGTACTGTGGTTACCCAAAATGGTTTATCAATAAATCGCAAATTTTTTATGCAATCTTTTATTCGACTCCATACCGCTGACGACGTAGTCATTGCGCGTAGCCAATTGATGAGTGGCGCTTCAGTGGAACACGTGAACGTGCGCGGTCTCATTCCACCTGGCCACAAAATCGCTATTCGCAATATCCGTGCGGGTGAGCCTGTTCGGCGTTACAACCAAATCATTGGCTTTGCCAGCCGCGCCATTTCTGCGGGCGACCATGTGCATGTGCACAACCTAGACATGGGCCTTGAAAAAGGCAACTTCACCCGTGACTATGCGTTTTGTGAAGATGTCAAACCAGAGCCTGAAAAGCGCCACGCCACCTTCCAAGGCATTGTGCGTGCCGATGGGCGCGTAGCGACACGCAATTACATCGGTATTTTGTCGAGCGTGAATTGTTCCGCGACAGCAGCGCGCGCGATTGCTGACTATTTTTCGCGCCAGAACAACCCCTCTGCCTTAGCTGACTTTCCCAACGTCGATGGCGTAGTCGCTTTGACGCACGGCACGGGTTGCGGCATGGATACCGAAGGTACAGGCATGCAAATTCTGGAGCGCACCTTGGCTGGCTATGCGACGCATGCCAACTTTGCAGGCGCAGTTGTGGTGGGCTTGGGTTGCGAGGCTAACCAACTCAATGCTTGGTTAGCCCACAGCGGTTTGAAAGAGGGCAGCACATTGCACACCTTCAATATACAAGACACTGGTGGTACTGCTAAGACAGTG
>JBAXNJ010000448.1:0-1692 GCA_037133815.1 Betaproteobacteria bacterium | reverse complement strand
GCTTGCAAAAATTGCAGCAATCCCAAACCATAAGCAGCAGTCTTTCCAGATCCCGTAGTTGCGGTAGCCAATACATCTTGGCCTTGCAAGATGAGAGGAATGCCTTGTTCTTGGATCGGTGTGGGTTGAGTCCACCCCGCGCGCTCAGCGGCAAGGCAGAGGTTGGGCGACAAGCCCAGCGAAGCAAATGTCAAAGGAGGCTACTTAGTGGCGGAAGTGGCGTACGCCACTAAACACCATGGCGACACCGCGCTCATTGGCAGCGTCAATAACTTCTTGGTCACGCATCGAACCGCCGGGTTGAATGACGCAGGTGGCACCTGCATCGACCACCACGTCGAGTCCATCGCGGAAGGGGAAGAAAGCGTCACTGGCTATGACTGTCCCTTGCAAAGACAAACCTGCATGCTGAGCTTTGATGCTGGCAATCCGCGCTGAATCGAGGCGGCTCATCTGGCCTGCACCCACGCCACGCGTTTGGCCATTGCCGCAAAACACAATCGCATTGCTCTTGACAAACTTCGCGACCTTAAATGCAAACAACAAGTCTTGTAATTGCTCAGCGGTGGGCTGCACTTTGGTAACCACTTTGAGGTCAGAGAGTTGCAGTTCATGGTTGTCGGCGGTTTGCATCAAGAGGCCAGAGCCAATGCGTTTTACATCGACGATGTTTTGTCCACGGTCCCATGCTGTGTTGCCAGTGGGTGCAGGCATAGGAATATGCAAGACGCGCACATTGGGTTTGCCTTTAAGGACCTCTTGTGCTTTGGCGCTAAAGCTTGGTGCCATCAACACTTCCACAAATTGTTTGCCGACAGCCTCAGCTGCCAAATGATCAACTTCGCAATTGAAAGCGATGATGCCGCCAAAGGCAGAGGTGGGGTCGGTTTGAAATGCTTTTTGGTAAGCGGTGAACGCATCTTTCCCTAATGCGACGCCACAAGGATTGGCGTGCTTCACGATGACGCATGCGGGTGTATCAAAGCTCTTGACGCATTCCCACGCCGCATCAGCGTCAGCAATGTTGTTGTAGGAGAGTTCTTTGCCTTGCAATTGTTCGCCGGTCACCAAAGAGCCTGGCGCTGGGTACAAGTCGCGATAAAACGCCGCTTGTTGGTGCGGGTTCTCGCCGTAACGCAAATCTTGCAACTTGATGAAACTCGCATTGGCTTGTGCAGAAAAGCGAGAACGTGTGCCGTCTTCTAAATTGATGGAGGACAAATAGTCGCTTATAGCTGCGTCGTAATTGCTGATGGCATTGAATGCCGCTACCGCTAAAGCAAAACGCGTACTGTCAGACAACTTGCCGTTGGCTTTGAGTTCTGTCAACACCGTTGGGTATTGGCCTGCGTCAGTCAGCACTCCCACATCTTTCCAGTTCTTGGCAGCACTGCGCACCATGGCAGGCCCGCCGATGTCGATGTTTTCGATAGCGTCTTCTAAGGTGCAGTCAGGCTTGGCTACTGTGGCAACGAAGGGGTAGAGGTTGACCACCAGTAAATCAATGGTGTCGATACTGTGCGCTGCCAAAGCAGCCATGTGCTCGGGTACATCACGTCGCGCTAACAAACCACCATGTACTTTGGGATGCAAAGTTTTGACGCGCCCATCGAGCATTTCAGGAAAGCCTGTGACTTCTGCTACTTCTTTGACAGGCAAGCCCTTTTCAGCCAAGAGCTTGGCCGTTCCGCC
>JBAXNJ010000447.1:0-1703 GCA_037133815.1 Betaproteobacteria bacterium | reverse complement strand
AATGCGCGCAAGAAAAAGTCAATCGACGCATGCAAAACGACAACAACTTCAAAGCGCATAACCTGGTCTTATCAGGCAACGGCAATTTTGTTCCCGCGTGGTTTAGCCAAGGCGTTCCGCAAACCGCGAATGTGATGACTGCTCTGGCCACCCCAGACAAACCGGTTGCGCAAGTAACTGTTACGCCCGCTCCTGCAACTGCAACTGCAACTGCAACTCCACCACCCGCACAGCAAATTGCATTGGCTACTCCTTCGGCTAACACCACTCCCGCGACTACCCAAAGCCAAACGCTGGTCACGACCGAGTTAAAACCCTTAAGTGGCGAGGATGCGCTCAAGCAAATGTATGACCAGCGAAATGCGAAACGCAAAGTACGCGTCACGCTGACCAAAGACCAACTGGTGATCGGCAAAGACGTTTTAGAGTTCTCAGTGCAATCTGACCGCGCAGGTTATGTCTATGCAGCGCTCGCAGGTTCAGACGGCAAAGCTTTGTATATGTTGTTCCCGAACGATTTAGACCAAAACAACCGCATTGAGGCGGGACAGACCCTGAAGTTGCCGCAAGGTAAGTGGCGCATCAAATCATCCGGCCCTGTCGGCACTAACCATTTGCTGGTCATGGTGGCAGATGCACCGCGCGATCTACAAGCATTGAGCGCCAAAAAAGAAGGCCCCTTTATGACTTCTTTGAATGATGCAGGTGGACGTGCGCAGTTGGGTGCTTTGCTGACGTCGTCTAAGGCTATAAGTACAGCAGTGTGTCAAAACACGGTGTCGGCTAAAAACAATCCCTTGTGTTCGGATGCTTATGGCGCGAGTTTGGTGAGTATTAGAGAAATACCTTAATTTGAGAATCTAGGAGTTTGCAATGCAATTAACTAAGCAGCCATTACGTTATGTTTTATTCGCGCTGTTATTCAGTACGCTGTTAATTTTTAATACCGCTTATAGCCAATCTTCAGATGAAGATTCTTCCATTAAATTGTCAGAGCAAGAAGCAACTCGGCTACGAGCAGTTATAGATCTTCCTGTAGACCCTAACTCTTTGAAGGCTACAAGGGTACAGGCATACAAGCAAAAACATGCCGCAGCCTGGAAGCTTGGAGACGTGGTGAAGCAAGAGGAGGTTTTGCGCGAATGGGCGCAAATGGATACAGATATAGATCCTCGATGGCGCTTGATGAGTTTTTTGTTTTTCTCTACTAAGCGACAAGAAGCATTTCAGCTTGGCCAAGACTTAGTGAAAGAAATCAAGTATGCGCCGAGCGCTGTAAGAATTCGATCTGCACTTGCAGATCAATATATGCATGAAAGCAACTTGAAGCAAGCAGGGACCTTGCTATCGGATGCCGAAACAATTATTCGTTATGAATGGGGAAGAGTGCCACGTCAAGGGCAGAATGCCTACTGGATCCTCCGTGCGGAAATGGAGTTCAACTTAATCAAATCTGTCTTCTTACGTAGGAGTGGAAAGTGGCAAGAGGGTGTGCAAACAGCCAAATTGGCAACATCGAAAGGAAAAGAGCTAATTGGCATAGACACCTTAGTAGATGAGCAGCAACGCAATTTCAGTCGTAACTGGTATGTGTCAGCGATGGCGCAAGTAGCAGACCACCAATCTGCAGCAGGCCTTTATGCAGAAGCTGATATGTCTTTGCGCGAAGCCTTTCAGTTTGGCAAAAGCAATGGGTTCACAGA
>JBAXNJ010000446.1:0-1704 GCA_037133815.1 Betaproteobacteria bacterium | reverse complement strand
GTGACCACTTCAGAAGGATGACGGACACGACGCCATGCCATGTCGGTGATGTGCAACAAGCCATCGATGCCGCCGAGGTCGACGAAGGCACCGTATTCGGTGATGTTTTTGACCACGCCGTGGACCACAGAACCTTCTTTGAGGTTGTCCATGAGTTTGGCGCGCTCTTCGCCCATCGACGCTTCGACCACTGCGCGGCGTGACAACACGACGTTGTTGCGCTTGCGGTCAAGCTTGATGACTTTGAATTCCATGGTCTTGTTCTCGTAGGGAGACAAGTCTTTGATCGGACGGGTGTCGATCAATGAACCAGGCAAGAAGGCGCGGATGCCATTGACCAACACGGTCAAGCCACCCTTGACTTTGCCGCTGGTCGTACCAGTGACAAATTCGCCAGATTCGAGGGCTTTTTCTAAGCTCATCCAAGATGCCAAACGCTTGGCGGTGTCGCGGCTCAGAATGGTGTCGCCGTAGCCGTTTTCAACGCTACCGATCGCGACAGAGACGAAGTCGCCCGCTTGGACTTCGAGTTCGCCCTTGTCGTTTTTAAATTCCTCGATAGGCACATAAGCCTCAGACTTGAGGCCAGCGTTCACGACGACGTGGTTGTGTTCAATACGCACCACTTCAGCAGTGATCACTTCTCCTGTGCGCATTTCAGAGCGCTTCAAGGATTCTTCAAACAGGGCGGCAAAAGATTCAGACATGTATTTTTGTGTGGCGGGTGCCACGGGTTAGGTTGTCGATCCATTTGGCCAGTGCGCCAATGCAGCGCGAGGGGAGCCAAATGGGCCAGGGTGCAGACTAAGGTTTAGAAAGGCTGCTTTGCCTTCCACCAAGCCAACACCTGATCCACCGAGGCTTCGATGGATAACTGGGAGTTGTCGAGCTGGAACGCATCTTGTGCAGGTTTTAGTGGAGCAACGCTGCGGTTGGAGTCGCGGGCGTCACGTGCCTCTAAATCGGCGCGAAGGCTGTCGAGTGTAGTCGAAATTCCCTTAGAAATCAACTGCTTATGGCGTCTTTCGGCTCTTTGTGCGGCACTGGCGGTCAAAAACACCTTCAAAGGCGCATGGGGAAAGATCACCGTGCCCATGTCACGCCCATCGGCCAAGAGACCTGGCAGTCGCTGGAAACTGTGCTGCAAGGTGACCAAAGCGGTGCGCACAGCTGGTAAGACCGAAACTTTGGAGGCGTTCATACCGGCTTCTTCGGTGCGGATGGCGTCGCTCACATCTTGGGCACCTAGCCACACGGACTCACCTTCAAAACGCACAGGCAGAGTGCGGGCGAGGTCGGCGATGGCGTTTTCGTGGGCTGTGTCCAACTGCAAGCCAGCTTGTAGCGCGGCCAAAGCTGTGATGCGGTAGAGCGCACCTGAGTCTAAATAGTGGTAACCCAAGGCTTGCGCCAAGCGGCTAGCCAAGGTGCCTTTGCCCGACGCGGTGGGGCCGTCGATGCAAATGACGGGGATATGGTGTTTATCGGCTTGGGTGACTGAAAACAGCGCTTCGAAATAGTCTGGGAAAGTTTTGGCAACGCACTTGGGGTCTTCCATGCGCACAGGAATTTGCGCTGCGTTGAAGGCTGCTAACGAGAAGCACATGGCGACGCGGTGGTCGTCGTAGGTGTGGATGCAGGCGGGTTGCCATTGACCTAGTTTTTGAGCCGCATGCGAGGCTTTTGCAATGACAGGGGGTGTAG
>JBAXNJ010000445.1:0-1704 GCA_037133815.1 Betaproteobacteria bacterium | reverse complement strand
GTACATGTATCCGCCACCACGATAGGGCGGCCGACTTCGGTCAAACCTTTGGGGCCAGACATCACCGCATGAAAAGCCTTGGGTGTTGGTAAAGACGTGATTACCAAATCGCATTGGCGACCCACATCGGCGGGTGAAGTTGCTGGTTTGAGTCCTTGCGCTTCAAGCTCTTTGAGTTTTGTTGTGTCGACATCGAAGCCGATCACCGTAAAACCTTTACCCATCAGATTACGTGCGTAAGCCGCACCCATGATGCCGAGTCCTATCACGCCAATACTTGTACTCATAACGATGTCTCCTTTTTTAACTGCCAAATGACGGAGGGATGCTAGCATTCGTCTTAATAAATAGGAGACTTAAATGAAATTTATCGTGCGCATCGTTATCAGTTTTATGGCACTGCTGTTGTCTGTTGCTTCCATAGCCCAGACTTACCCAAATAAACCGGTGCGCGTTATCGTGCCTTTTGCAACTGGTGGTCCAACGGATGCCATGGCGCGCATCTTGGCTCAGAAATTGACTGAAAGCATGGGCCAATCGTTTGTGGTTGAAAACCGCGCGGGTGCTGGCGGCAATATTGGTATGGGAATGGGCGCCAAAGCTGCGCCCGATGGCTATACGCTGACCATGGTTAGCAGTAGCTTTGTTGTCAACCCTAGTCTCTACGCCAGTGTTCCCTACGACGCCTACAAAGACTTCTTGCCTATTTCATTGGCTGGAGCATCCCCCAATCTGATTGCAGTGCACCCTTCCGTTCCCGCAAAGACCATACAAGAACTCATCGCCCTCATTCGCGCAAACCCTGGCAAGTACAGCTTCGCCCATCCGGGTATAGGTACAACGCCCCATCTTTCCGGTGAACTGCTTCGCTTGTCTTTCAACATTGATATGGTGAGTGCACCTTTTGGCGGAGCTGGTCCTGCCATTACTTCAGTCCTCGCAGGACACACGCCAGTGGGCGTGACAGCGCTGCCTCCAGCCATGGTGCATGTGAAAAGTGGCGCCTTGCGTGCGCTTGCAGTCACAAGTGCTAAACGTAATCCAGAGTTGCCCGATGTACCCACCTTGGCCGAAGCTGGTGTCAGTGGACAAGAAGCAGAAACCATGCAAGGTTTGTTAGTTCCTGTTGGAACACCTAAGGCCATCGTGGATCGTTTGAACCAAGAAATCGTCAAAATTGTGAATCAGCCAGACACCCGTGCAAAACTCACTTCTATGGGCTTCGATATTGTGGGCAACACGCCTGAACAATTCACTACCTATATCCAATCCGAAGTAAACCGCTGGGGCAAAGTGATCCGCGACGCAAAGATCAAGGTCGACTAAGTCAGATACGAGACCTTCATTAAGTCATGCGTATCGTCGACATACGAGAGAAAGCTGTACCTCTCAATTCAACACTAAGCAATTCGAGTTTTGATTTTTCAGAGATGACCACTTCGGTGGTCGCTGTGATCACCGATTGCGTGCGTGATGGCCAACCTGTGGTGGGTTACGCCTTTAACTCCACTGGCCGCTACGCATGTGGTGCACAGATGCGGGATCGTTTTATTCCGCGTATCTTGCGCGCCGATCCTGCCAGCTTGATAGACGCCACAGGTGAAAACCTAGACCCTCAAAAAATCGTAGCATGCATGATGCAGCGAGAAAAAGCTGGTGGCCACAGCGAGCGCTCGATCGCCATCGGCACCATAGAGGTTGCCC
>JBAXNJ010000444.1:0-1705 GCA_037133815.1 Betaproteobacteria bacterium | reverse complement strand
GCGCTGTGTATGCGCCGACTGATTTGATCAACCCGTTTTCTGCTTTGTCGGGTGCCAAGCCAGAACTCAAAAGTTCTGAGCATTTCTTCTTTAAATTGTCTGACCCACGTTGCGTAGAGTTTTTACAGAACTGGACGCAGGGCTTGGATGAGCAAGGTAAGCCTCGCTTGCAACCCGAAGTGGCTAACAAGGTCAAAGAGTGGTTTAGCGTGCGAACCAACCCTGATGGCACCACCAGCGAAGGTTTGGGTGACTGGGATATTTCTCGCGACGCGCCTTACTTTGGTATTGAGATTCCCGACGCGCCTGGTAAATACTTTTATGTTTGGTTAGATGCGCCAGTGGGTTACTTGGCTTCTCTTAAAAACTTGCTTGATAAACGTTGTGCAGTAGATGCAAAGAGCCCTACTTATGAAGCCTATATGGCTGATCCAACTCTTGAGCAATACCACTTCATTGGCAAAGACATCGTCACGTTTCACACTTTGTTTTGGCCAGCGATGTTGCATTTCAGCGGACGTAAGGCGCCTAGCAATGTGTTTGTTCACGGATTCTTAACCGTCAACAACGGCGAGAAGATGAGCAAGAGCCGCGGCACAGGGCTTGACCCACTCAAGTACCTAGGTTTAGGTATGAACCCAGAGTGGCTGCGCTATTACTTGGCTGCCAAACTCAATGGACGCAATGAAGACGTGGACTTCAACGCCGAAGACTTTATGGCGCGGGTGAATGCTGATTTAGTTGGTAAGTTCATCAATATCGCTAGTCGCTCTGCTGGGTTTATTGCAAAACGCTTTGAAGGCAAGTTGGGGGTTGTGTCTGCGGATGGCAATGCTTTGTTGGTGTTGCTACGCGAAGCACTCGCACCGATGTCACATCACTTCGAGTCACGCGACTTTGCGCGTGCAGTTCGCGAGACCATGGCATTGGCCGATCGCGTCAACGAATATGTCGACGCCAACAAGCCATGGGAGCTCGCCAAGATTGACGGACAAGACGCACGATTACACGATGTGTGCACTACCTGCTTAGAAGCATTTCGGGTTTTAAGCACCATGCTCAAGCCCATCTTGCCTCTGCTTGCTGAGCAAGTCGAAGCCTTCCTAAAAATTTCACCACTCACTTTTGCCAATGCTTATCAGGCTTTGCCTGCTGGCCATGTGATTGGCGAGTACAAACACTTAATACAACGCGTGGATATCAAAATGCTCGAATCACTCTTTGAAGCCCCAGAACCAGAAATACAAAAAGTTTCACCGGGTGGCGAAAACATCGCGCCCACTATCTCGATAGATGATTTCGCCAAAATTGATTTGCGCATCGCGCAGATCTTGCAATGCGAAGCGGTAGAGGGTTCGACAAAATTACTGCGTCTCACGCTAAATGTAGGTGAAGGCTTAGATGCACAAGGTAAACCGCTGACACGCAATGTATTTAGCGGCATCGCCAGCATGTACCAACCACAAGACCTCGTTGGCAAACTCACCGTCCTCGTCGCCAACCTAGCGCCTCGAAAAATGAAATTCGGCATCTCAGAAGGCATGGTCTTGGCAGCCAGCCACGCTGACGAAAAAAGCCAACCAGGCATCTACATCCTTGAACCGTTTCCAGGTGCTAAACCTGGGATGCGGATTCATTAGCACAAGAGTTAATTTGAATTAATTAGGGAGAAATTGGGGTCAGAACCCAATTAATTAATTGGGTT
>JBAXNJ010000443.1:0-1712 GCA_037133815.1 Betaproteobacteria bacterium | reverse complement strand
GAAGTGTTGCGCATTACTGCTTGCAGCATCCATGGAAGCCCTTTTGATTTGACGCGTGCTGCTTACCACCTTGGCAATCGCCATGTGCCGATTGAATTAAAACCGGATCACCTCAAGATTGAACCTGACCATGTATTAGCCGAGATGTTGCGTGCGATGCATATGACGGTGAATACGGTGCACGAGGCATTTGAACCAGAGGGTGGTGCATACAGCAGTGGAGGTCATAGCCATGGACATGGCCATTCACACCATGATCATGACCACGGGGAAGATCATGCACACAGCCACGCAGATGGACACGACCAAGACGGGCACGGTTCGCATGCGCACTGATTCAGAGTCATCTCTTACCGAGACCTCTCTTAAGAACTCACCGCATACACCGCCACTCATACAACTCATGTGGCTGGCTTCTCCTGCTTTGCCTATCGGCGGTTTCTCTTACTCTGAAGGGCTAGAGGCGGCGATTGACAAAGGCTTGGTGCACGACGAAGACAGTGCATGCATTTGGCTGCTAGACCAATTGCACCATTCACAAGCCCGAGGCGATATGGCGGTCCTCGCACAAATGGTTCTTGCTTGGCAAGCCCATGACACACAGCGCCTCACCGAATTGAGCCAATGGGTGCATGCGACGCGCGAGACTGCTGAATTGCGTTTGCAGTCTGAACAAATGGGGCGGTCCATGTTGGAGTGGTTGCGCAATCAAAACACTGTGGACGCAGAAAGTGTTGACCTTTGCAACGCGCTCATACCCACCTACCCGCTCACCTTTGCTTTGGCTTTGTCGTTGACTGGCGCGCCTCTAGAGCAGTGCCTGCAAAGCTATGCGTTTGGTTGGGCTGAAAACATGGTGCAAGCTGCATTGAAATCGGTTCCATTGGGGCAAAACTCCGGTCAGCGCATACTATTAGCGATGTCGCAAAATATTTCACAAGCTGTTTCGAAAGCGTTAGCAACCACTGACGAGACGCGACAAGTTTTTTCACCCATGCTGGCAATTTTGTCAGCGCAACATGAAACCCAATATTCGAGATTATTCAGATCATGAGTTCACTTCACAACATCGCACAACGTACTAAAAAACTTCCTCCTCTACGTGTTGGTATTGGTGGGCCTGTTGGCTCAGGTAAAACCACTTTGCTTGAAATGCTCTGCAAAGCGATGCGCGAGCGTTACGACTTAGTCGCCATCACCAACGACATTTACACCAAAGAAGACCAACGCCTACTCACCGTAAGTGGTGCATTGGCGGCCGAGCGCATCATGGGCGTGGAAACTGGCGGATGCCCCCACACCGCTATTCGTGAAGATGCGTCCATCAATCTAGAAGCGATTGACCGCATGTTGGTAGAGTTTCCCAATGCCGATGTGGTGTTTATTGAGAGCGGTGGTGACAACCTAGCCGCTACTTTTAGCCCTGAGTTGAGCGATTTGACTATCTACGTGATTGACGTGGCAGCTGGAGAAAAAATCCCTCGTAAAGGTGGCCCTGGCATTACCAAAAGCGATTTGTTTGTGATCAACAAAACCGATTTAGCACCTTATGTCGGCGCAGATTTATCTGTGATGGAAGCCGACACCATTCGCATGCGCACCAACACGCAAGGATTGAAGCCTTTTGTCATGACTAATTTGCGAACGCTAACAGGCTTGCAAGTCGTGGTCGACTTTATTGTGACCAAAGGCATGCTGCCAAACTAATTAGT
>JBAXNJ010000442.1:0-1721 GCA_037133815.1 Betaproteobacteria bacterium | reverse complement strand
CGTAAACCCTTTTAAAAACTAGGATTTACACCAAGCTTTCTAAAACCAATTGCCCTAAAATAGGCGAATCAGCATGTGCTGGTATTTAAAGGAGATCGTGACATGAACGACCACATCCAATCTGTTGAGTACTACGACGTTTTATCTAGCGAAGACCGCAACCGCGTCTTACGCAATACCTATTGGTTGCTTGCTGTCAGCATGCTGCCAACAGTTTTAGGTGCATGGGTCGGAGTGGCCTCTGGTATCAGCTACGCTTTGTCTGGCGGCTTGGGCATCATTCTGATGCTTGCTGGCGCATTTGGTTTCATTTATGCCATCGAAAAGACTAAACATTCCTCAACCGGTGTGTATGTCTTATTAGGCTTCACCTTCTTCATGGGACTCATGCTTTCGCGCATGATTGCCATGGTCTTAGGCTTTAAAAACGGCGCCGAGTTAGTTATGACTGCATTTGGCGGCACTGCTGGCGTCTTTTTCGCAATGGCAAGTTTGTCTTCTGTCATCAAACGCGACATCTCTGGCTTGGGCAAATGGCTCATGGTTGGCGTCATCGTATTGATGGTTGGCAGCATCATCAACATATTTGTTGGCTCTTCTGCTGGCATGGTGGTGATTTCAATTTTGTCCATGGCCATCTTCAGCGCTTTCATGTTGTATGACCTCAAGCAAATCATGGACGGCGGCGAGACCAATTACATCAGCGCAACGCTCACCCTCTACCTTGACGTACTCAACGTCTTCCAAAGCTTATTGGCTTTGTTGGGTATCTTTGGTGGTGAACGCGAATAAAGTAGCTTCTGCACAACAAATAAAAAAGGGGCTTAGGCCCCTTTTTTATTTATATCAAATACCGCCATGCTCTCGACATGGGCGGTATGCGGGAACATATTGACTGCCCCTGCGGCACTGCAGACATAGCCAGCAGAATTGACTAACAAACCAGCATCACGCGCCAAAGTAGCAGGGTTACAGCTGACATACACAATGCGCTTTGGTGGATTCCAAGCTTGCATCAACTCAGGTTGTTGATGCAAAGCGGCCAAAGCTTGTACCAACGCAAACGCGCCCTCTCGCGGCGGATCTATCAACCATTTATCTGCCGTGCCATTAGCCACTAACAACTCAGGCGTCATATCAAACAAGTTACGCGCTGCAAACTGTGTTGGGGCGAAAGTTGTTTTACGTTGTGACTGGTTCCAAACCAAGTTGTCGCGAGCACGCGCAACCAAAGCCTCGCTTCCCTCAACCCCCAACACAAGGCCAGCCATGGTGGCAATGGGCAAGGTGAAGTTTCCTAAACCGCAAAACCAATCGATCACGCGCTCATGGCCTTGTGCGTCGAGCAATCGCAAAGCACGTGTCACCAACACACGGTTGATATGCGGATTGACTTGCGTGAAGTCTGTGGGCTTAAACGGCATCGTCACGCCGAACTCTGGTAATTCGTACGCGAGCTGCTCTTGCAATTGACCTTCTAGCAAAGCAACCGTATCGGGGCCTTTAGCTTGAAGCCACCACTGCACATGGTGTTTCGTTGCGAAAAGTTTGAGTAAAACAATATCACCGCCAGACAGAGGCTCTAAATGACGCAAAACTAAGGCCGTCACGTGGTCGCCACATGCCAACTCAATCTGAGGGCATGTCGCACGGGCTTCTAAGCTTTCAATCAAAGCCCTCAAAGGCATCAGCAACGCATTGATATGCGGTGGCAGCACCGG
>JBAXNJ010000441.1:0-1725 GCA_037133815.1 Betaproteobacteria bacterium | reverse complement strand
CCAGCGCCTTAGTCACCCAAGCCTGCACACTAGCCAGGGCCTTAGGCAAGTCAGAGGCATCCGTACCCCCCGCCATCGCCATATCGGCTTTGCCGCCGCCTTTGCCGCCAACTTGCTGCGCCACAAAGTTCACCAACTCACCCGCTTTGACTTTGCCCACAGTGTCAGCCGTGACTCCAGCAGCGATTTGCACTTTGTTGCCATCTACGGCCGCCAAAACAATGACAGCAGTTTTGAGTTTGTCTTTCAACTTGTCCATGGTGTCGCGCAAGGTTTTGGCATCTGCACCTTCTAGCGTGGCGGCCAACACTTTGACGCCATTGACATCAACGGCCTGCCTCATCAAGTCGTCGCCTTGGTTCGACGCCAGTTTGCCTTTGAGTGCGGAAACTTCTTTCTCCAAAGCTTTGACGTGGTCTAGCACTTGGGCGATGCGTGTGTTCAGCTCTGCGGTTGGTGCTTTCAATGCGCCAGCGGCTTGGGCAACTGAGTTCTCTAAAGACTGTAAATAAGCCAAAGCGTTGCTACCCGTGATAGCTTCGATACGGCGCACTCCTGCTGCCACACCGCTTTCGCCCACTACTTTGAACAAACCAATATCACCGGTGCGTTGCACGTGGGTACCGCCGCACAGCTCGCGACTCGAGCCAATGTCGAGCACCCGCACCGTCTCGCCGTACTTTTCACCGAACAGCATCATGGCGCCTGTTTTTTGGGCAGATTCGATATCCATTACGCGGGCTTGGGCTTGGACGTTAGCCAAGATTTCTGCATTCACCTTGGCTTCGATTTGCGCAATTTCAGCAGCCGTGACGGGCGCGTTGTGCGCGAAGTCAAAACGTGTTTTGTCTTCATCGACCAAAGAACCTTTTTGCTGCACGTGGGTACCAAGCACTTCGCGCAAGGCTTTGTGCATCAAATGGGTGGCAGAGTGGTTGCGCACCGTGGCTTCGCGCACGGCGGTGTTGACTTGCGCTTGCACTTGGTCGCCGACAGCCAGCGTGCCTTGAGTATTGGTGCCATGGTGGGCAAAAACATCGGCTTTGATTTTTTGGGTATCTGCTACTTCAAAAGTGGCTGACCCACTTTTCAGCATGCCTTGGTCGCCGACCTGACCGCCACTTTCCGCGTAGAAAGGAGTAGCGTTCAAAACGACGGTACCAGTTTGACCTGTTTTGAGTTCGGCAACGGTTACGCCGTCAAGGTACACGGCAACCACTTTGGCGGTTGAGCCCAAAGACTCGTAGCCTACAAAGGTGTTTCCAGCACCGTTGTATTCCAAGGCTTTGTCCATCTTGAACTTACCAGCGGCACGCGCTTGGTTTTTTTGCTTGTCCATCGCGGCATGGAAGCCCGCTTCGTCCACAGTCACGCCACGCTCACGGCACACATCATTGGTCAAATCGAGGGGGAAGCCATAAGTGTCGTGCAGTTTGAAGGCAACTTCGCCGGAAAGTTGTTTGCTTTGATCGTTAGATGCTTTTGGATCATTGACACCAGCGGCACCAGCGGCACTACTGACACCTAAAGCCTCATCCAAGATTTGCATGCCAATTTCCAGCGTCTCGTAAAAACGCTCTTCTTCGGCCTTCAAAATCGCGGCGATGCGATCTGCCTGAGATGCCAAACTGGGATATGCCTTGCCCATCAGCGCCACGAGGTCAGGAATAAGTTTGTGGAAGAAAGGTTTTTTCTGACCCAGTTTGTAGCCATGGCGAATGGCGC
>JBAXNJ010000440.1:0-1751 GCA_037133815.1 Betaproteobacteria bacterium | reverse complement strand
TTTTCTTCTACCGAAGCCGTGCACAGCACCTTGGTGTTACCAAACTCGATCAGCACCGAGCCTTCGGCGTGCATGGTGTAGTGGCGCGTGATGCGCACGGTGCGCAATTGGTCAGCGGCGCGGGTGTGACGGGATTCTGGAAGGGCGGTGGTCATAGAAAAAAGGAGGAGTGGCTGTTTGAAAAAACACCATTGTCGGTTAATCAACCCGACTAACAGGAAGACCAGAAATAGAGGCCATATTCAGTTTGGCTAGGCCATTTTCATCTGCAGCGCCTGTAAATACACCCCGTTTTCTCAGCCCTGAGATAATGAAGAAATTCTCAGTACTAGACTCCCCAATGCCCATCTTCAGCATGACCGGCTATGCCAGTGCACAAGCCGAACTGCCCGCACCCACCCCAGAAGGCCCGCGTCTTCGCCTCGGCTTGGAGATTCGCTCGGTCAACAGTCGGTTTTTAGACCTGACTTTCAAAATGCCCGAGGAGTTACGCCCCCATGAGGCGGCGGTGCGCGAATTGGTCATGCAACAACTCAAGCGTGGCAAGGTCGAAATACGCGCCCATATTGAAAGCACGGCGGACGCCACGCTGCCGGACCCCTCGCCCAAATTACTACAACGCCTCTCGTCCTTAGAAGACGCGGTACATGTATGGCTTCCTAAGGCAGCGCCTTTGTCGGTTGCCGATGTGTTGCGCATGAGCGCTTCGCAGTCCACCGCCCCTGCTGACATTGCCCCAGCTTTGCTAAAGCTGGCAAAAGCCAGCATCCAACAACTTAACGATGCGCGTGCCCGCGAAGGAGCACGTTTGGCAGATTCACTCAAAGAGCGTTTGGCCCAGCTGCGCAAACTCGCCACCCAAGCCCAACCCTTGGTGCCGCAGTTGGTGGAGCAACAAAAAACTAAGTTTTTAGAGCGCTGGCGTGAAGCCATGGCTTTGGCAGACGGCACCGCCTTACCCGAAGCCGCGCAAGACCGCGCCTTGAGCGAAGCCACCGCCTTTGCCATCCGCATTGACGTAGCGGAAGAGCTCACCCGTTTGGTCTCGCACTTTGACGAAATGGACGCTTTGCTCAAAAAAGGCGGCAACGCCGAAGGCGTGGGCAAGCGTTTGGACTTTTTGATACAAGAGTTGCATCGCGAGGCCAATACACTGGGCTCGAAGTCGGCCACCCTCGAGATGACGCGCATCTCGGTGGACATGAAAGTGTTGATCGAACAACTGCGCGAACAAGTACAAAATTTGGAATGATGGAAAACTTCCCTGGCAACCTTTTTGTAGTCGCCGCCCCTAGTGGGGCTGGTAAATCAAGCTTGGTCAAAGCGTTGATGAACGCCTCTCGTCCTTAGAAGACGCGGTACATGTCTGGCTTCCTAGGGCAACGCCTTTGTCGGTAGCTGATGTGTTGCGCATGAGCGCTTTGCAGTCCACCGCCCCTGCTGACATTGCCCCAGCTTTGCTCAAACTGGCAAAAGCCAGCATCCAACAACTGAACGATGCCCGTGCCCGTGAAGGTGCGCGTTTGGCGGATTCGCTCAAAGAGCGTTTGGCCCAATTACGCAAACTCGCGACCCTTGCCCAACCCTTGGTGCCGCAATTGGTGGAGCAGCAAAAAACCAAGTTTTTAGAGCGTTGGCGCGAAGCCATGGCTTTGGCAGACGGCACCGCCTTGCCCGAAGCCGCCCAGGACCGCGCCTTGAGCGAAGCCACCGCCTTTGCCATCCGCATTGACGTGGCCGAAGAACTTACC
>JBAXNJ010000439.1:0-1751 GCA_037133815.1 Betaproteobacteria bacterium | reverse complement strand
TGGACTTGGCCTTCGACAATCATCGGGTTGATGATGGTGCCAAAGTCGTCCACCGCTGTGAATCGTTCTAGTTTCACTTCGCCCGTATTTTGGTTGACTTCCACCTCGGCGATGTAAGTGCCAGCAGGGAAGGTGAAGTTGGTCGGGTCATAGAAAGCGGTTTCGTTCAAGCCAGGCTCGAGTTTGTCGAGTGGGTAGTTGTGAGGCACATAGGCGGTGAGCGCCACTTGGCCGAACGGAATTTTTTTATCCGTGCCTTTGACAGAGAACTCACCATTGGCGAATTCGATGTCGGTGTCGGCGGCTTCCATCAAATGTGCAGCGATTTTTTTCGCTTTCGATTCGATTTTGTCCAAGGCCTTCATGATGGCCGCGCCACCCACAGAGATAGAACGCGAACCGTAAGTGCCCATGCCAAAAGGCACGCGGCCGGTGTCGCCGTGGACGATGTCGACGTTTTCGACCGGAATGCCCAAACGCGCTGCAACCACTTGTGCGAATGTGGTTTCGTGGCCTTGTCCATGGCTGTGTGAGCCAGTGAACACCGTTACGCTACCCGTGGGATGCACGCGAATTTCGCCACACTCAAACAAGCCTGCGCGCGCGCCCAAAGCGCCGGCGATATTGCTAGGTGCAATGCCGCATGCTTCGATGTAGCTCGAGTAACCGATGCCGCGCAACAAGCCTTTGGCTGCACTGGCATTTTTGCGCTTTTCAAAGCCAGCCACATCGGCGAGTTTTTGAGATTCGTTCATGCAGGCATGGAAGTCGCCGGTGTCGTATTGCAAAGCCACTGGCGTTTGGTAGGGGAAGGCTTTGATGAAGTTGCGTTTGCGAATTTCGTCTTGGCCAAGGCCTGTTTCCCAAGCTGCGCGGCTGACCAAACGCTCGAGCAAGTAGGTGGCTTCAGGGCGACCAGCGCCACGGTAAGCATCCACAGGCGCGGTGTTGGTAAACCATGCATCGACTTCGACATAGATCTGTGGCGTGTTGTATTGGCCAGCTAACAAAGTGGCATACAAAATGGTGGGCACACAAGTGGAGAAGGTTGACAAATAAGCGCCCAAGTTGGCGTTGGTGTGTACCTTGAGTGCCAAGAAATGCCCGTCTTTATCCAGCGCCATTTCTGCGTGGCTGGCGTGGTCGCGGCCGTGGGCGTCTGACAGAAATGCTTCAGAACGGTCGCAGGTCCAACGGATGTTGCGGTTGAGTTTTTTAGATGCCCAAGTTAGGCACACGTCTTCAGCGTAGAGGTAAATCTTGGCGCCGAATCCGCCACCGACATCGGGTGCGATAACGCGCACTTTGTGCTCAGGCAAGCCCAGCACGAAGGCTGTCATCAGCAGGCGTTCAACGTGCGGGTTTTGGTTAGAGACATAGAGGGTGTATTCCTCGCTGGCGCGGTTGTAAGAACCAATCGCAGCGCGCGGCTCCATTGGGTTCGGCACCAGACGATTGTTGATCAAGTCAAGTTTGGTGATGTGCGCGGCTTTGGAAAACGCAGCGTCTACTTGTGCTTTGTCACCAATCGCCCATTTGTAGCAATGGTTGTCAGGAGCGACTTCGTGCAAAGCAGTGGCTTTGGCGGCATCGCGCACATCCACGACCGCTGGCAACACGTCGTAATTCACATGCACTAACTCAGCAGCGTTGCGCGCTTGCTCGAGTGTTTCAGCCACCACCATGGCGACGTGGTCGCCAACATAGCGCACCTTGCCTTGGGCCAAGATGGGGTGAGCGGGTTCTTTCAT
>JBAXNJ010000438.1:0-1766 GCA_037133815.1 Betaproteobacteria bacterium | reverse complement strand
AGCATTGAAGAGATTCGTGAACTTATTGGATGCGATGCCTTGATTTACCAAGATGTCGATGCTATGAAACAAGCCGTGCGCAATGCGCAGTCAACTGGAAGTCCATCACTCGATGGTTTTGATGCGTCGTGCTTTGATGGTGTGTATGTGGCGGGTGACGTCACAGCGCAAGACATCGCCAAATTGAATGAAAACCGTGTGAGTCAAGAAGAGGGCGATGAAGACCATTCGCGCTTGGCTTTGCCCAACGCCTCGGAGTAATTGATATGAGTCGCCATCCCTTACCAGACAACTTACATCTAGACACTTTGGCCGTACGTGCTGCTGTGGACAAAAGCCAATACGGTGAAAACTCGGAAGCGCTCTACCTGACATCGAGCTTTACGCAGCCTGATTGCGAAACCGCTGCAAGACGTTTTTCCGGTGAAGAAGATGGGTTTATTTACTCCCGCTTCACTAACCCTACCAACGCCAGTATGGAAATCCGCTTGGCCGCCTTGGAAGGCTCCGAGGCCTGCATCGGTACCTCCAGCGGAATGGCGGCCGTGTTGTTGTTATGCATGGCGTTGCTCAAAAGTGGTGACCATGTGGTGTGTTCGCGCTCAGTGTTTGGTTCCACCATCAAACTGCTAGGTTCTGAGTTTGTAAAGTTTGGTGTGACCACCAGTTTTGTGTCGCAAACCGATGTCAATGCTTGGAAGCAAGCGATGCAACCCAACACCAAACTCTTGTTTGCTGAAACTCCAACTAATCCATTAACCGATGTGTGTGACATCCGTGCATTGGCCGATATCGCACACAACGCGGGCGCCGTTTTGGCAGTTGATAACTGTTTCTGCTCACCTGCGCTGCAACGCCCAATCGATTTCGGTGCTGATGTTGTTGTGCATTCCGGTACCAAATATCTCGATGGCCAAGGCCGTGTAGTCGCTGGCGCTTTGTGCGCTCCAGAAGCGATGGTGAGAGAAAAATTTCTACCGGTGATGCGCAGCGCGGGCATGAGCTTGGCGCCCTTCAATGCATGGGTGGTTTTGAAAGGGCTTGAGACACTCGGCATTCGCATGGAAGCGCAATCGCAGCGCGCATTGGAATTGGCCACTTGGTTGGAGTCTCACCCCAAAGTTGCGCGCGTGTATTACCCAGGACTCACAAGCCACCCACAACACGCCTTGGCGATGACGCAACAGTCTGGCAAAGGTGGTGCGGTTTTGTCTTTTGACGTACGAGGAGAGACCCCAGAAGCAGGGCGCAAAAACGCATTTCATCTCATTGACAGCACGCGCTTGATGTCTGTGACTGCCAATCTAGGTGATGTCAAAACCATCATCACCCAACCCGCCAGCACATCGCATGGACGCTTGACAGAAGTGCAACGAGCGGAAGCTGGCATTCAACAACATTTGGTGCGTGTGGCTGTGGGCTTAGAAAACATAGAAGATTTAAAGACTGACTTGTCGCGCGGCCTAGACACTTTGTAAGCATGACCAAAATTCGTACCCGCTTTGCCCCGTCGCCTACGGGCTTTATTCACTTGGGCAATATTCGTTCAGCTTTGTACCCGTGGGCATTTGCACGCGCCAATGGTGGCGACTTTATTTTGCGCATCGAAGACACGGATTTAGAGCGTTCTAACCAAGCGTCGGTCGATGTGATCATCGAAGGAATGGCGTGGTTGGGCTTAGACCATGACGAAGGGCCTTTCTACCAAATGCAGCGTATGGATCGCTACAAAGAAGTGCTGCAACAACTCCAAGCGTCTGGCCATG
>JBAXNJ010000437.1:0-1768 GCA_037133815.1 Betaproteobacteria bacterium | reverse complement strand
CACAGGACATAACAGCAAAGGGGAGTCTACTTTCCTCATGGATGGACTTGCACCTAATGTAAAAGAAATGGCGTCAATGCCTGGCGTTGCACTCACTGATTTATGGGAAACCACAACTGCACCAGCCAATAATACTGGCAGTGTGGATGCTGCCGAGAGACCTGTCAAACTCGAACCGCCAGAGGTGGGTAGTATTTTAAGAATTGTTGAGTTTCCACCTGACAGCATGTGGAAAGGTGCAGATGCAGCAAAGGCATTTGAGTCAATTGGTGCAGGGCATGCGCCTGACAAAACATCGGATGATCCAATGCGTCACAAAACAAGCACCATTGATTACATCATCGTACTCAAGGGCGAAATATTTGCCATATTGGATACTGGCGAAACGCTTTTAAAGACTGGGGATATCCTTGTTCAACGAGGCACCGTTCATTCATGGAGTGTGAGAACAAAGGAGCCCTGTTTGGTTGCAGCCATTTTGATTGGGGCAGAGCCACATCCTTAATGGTTTTTTGAGCGATGATGAAATTCAATCCAATCCAATCCAATCCAATCGCATCAGCAGGTCACGATGTCTTTGAGCTCCTTCTTGCGCTCATGCAAATCAGCGTACAACTCTGATAGACGCGCGCCGGTATAAAAAGTTTTCTCCCAAGAGGGGCGCAGGCGAAAGCGACTTAGCCATGCGTTGACGTTGTTGTGATCGTTCCAAAGAGTGCTATGACCCAGGTCGTCCATACGGTCAAGTAGTGGGGCAATACAGCAATCGGCGATCGACGGCGATACGCCACCCAGCAGCCACTCTTTACCTTGCAGCGCAGTTTCCATCCTGTCGCAGGTCTGCACAATGTTTTCGTAAGCGCCAAGCAATTCTGTATCTGAAAACCCTGACTGCCCCATTTTTTGGATGAAGCGCTTACGCAAGGGTCGGCGGTTCACTGCATCCTCAAACTGGTCTTTTGAAAGCGCAGCATAGCGGGTTAGGAATGCTTGGTTGAACGAGGGATAGCGAACGGCTGGGGTCGCAACTTCCTCGAAATAGCGTAGCCAAACGCGCAGATGGGCACGTCCAACCGGATCGCTGGGCATCATCGGTGTCGTTGGAAACTCCTCGTCAAGGTATTCCATGATGACGGACGAATCAATGATGGTATTGTCGTCATGAACCAAGGTCGGTACAACGCCATTTGGATTGAGTATTAGATATCCAGGTGCGAGATGCTCACTTTTCGCGAAATTGACTTGCTGGTCAGTAAACGCTAGATTTTTTTCTGCTAAAACGAGACGCACTTTTTGGCTGCATGTGGAATATGCGTTGTTGTACAGCATTAGCATGACTTTTTTCCAATCAATCCGAATTTAATATAGAGAATTCAATCATATGATTGAAAAATTGTCCAGTTTGGTATCTATGCTGACCTTAGTTAAATGCTGCCCGAAAATTAGTGAGAGTTTTAGATTTTTTCATGGTTAGTCCATGGCCGGTATCAGCCGTCACTGGGTGGTTACCTTTAAGCGCAAGCGATTAGTGGACGCTTAGAAGAAAAGTCTTCAACTATAAAATTACAAAAGTAAATATCAAAGTGGACAGTTTTAGGTGGTGCAACTAACGATCTTGCTACACGAGTGAGGGACGGGCAGTTATTTTTTGGACCGCTTGTTCGGCGGGCTAATGTGAAAAGGGAATAATTGTTCAGGCGTGCTTTCAAGCTATTCAAAACTATAAATGATGTCCGGTTCACGGCTTCTGCAACGTTCCCCTCAATTC
>JBAXNJ010000436.1:0-1774 GCA_037133815.1 Betaproteobacteria bacterium | reverse complement strand
CCCTTGCCCTGTGCAGCTCGAACGATGTCCCACCGCTTTGCTGACAGCTGGCCAAAGAACTGGGCTGGCGTTTCAAAGTTAAGAATTTCACCTTGATATGTATCTGCTTTGGCTGCAACGCGCACTGCACGAATTGCAGTTTTCCAGTCTGGCTGCAAAGTAATGGTCAGGTTTCTCTGAGTCATGAAGCTCTCCTAGTTTCTACGGCTGCAATAAAGTCTTCCAACAATTGGTCAACGCTTGTGAAAGCGTAAGGCGATTCCTTGCCATCAATATGACAGTGGTCGCCCTTGCCGCGCTCATTGTCAAAACCAACAATGCGAACTCCATCGACCACATAAACAGCCCTGTGCTTGTAGCCATGCTCAGTCGGCGACACAAGCTTGGGGACTTTCCAAATCACAATCTCCAAGATAGAGCCATCGGGGCTGATGTTCTTGATTGCGGGGATTCTTTGGGCTGCCATGTTGGCGATTATGCCAACACTCAATGCTGTTGTCAATTTCCGTCAACAGATAGGCCCAAAAGTCAATGTAATGTACCTAGACAAAATGTATTGACTTGCCAACCTAAAAAGACGTGGGTTAAGCTTCAGGTTTTAACCCAAGCCCAGAGCCAAAATTTAGGAGGCAAGTCATGAGAGAGTTTAACAAATTCATCGGTTTAGATGTCCACAAATCAACAATAGCGATTTTTAAAAAATCCATCTGAAACTTTTAAAGTAGGGTCCCAAGTTGGAGCTTATACTCACGACTGCGGCAGGTAAGAGTATTTGCAGGAGGTGTAATGCAAACAGTAAGCGCTCAAAGCTCCAATGCGGCGGGCCAGCCATTAAGGGAAAGTCTTGCTGGAATCAGTGTCCAAGTGATACCCGAATACGCACCCTAGCTTAACGCGTGGCGTTTTAAGCCAAGCGTTTGTGCTCAAAAATAATCTCATGCATCGCAAAAAATTACTGAGGCTGTAAACTAAGGACTCACAGTTACTTTGCATGCAGTTGCAAAGGTGCGCTTCTCTCAATTATCAGACAATCTATCAAGCCGTAGCATAGACACACCACTGAGCACCCTCTCGAGCATGCAACAATCGCTTTTATCCCTGCCCTGACGGACGAAGCTTTTCACGCAATTGAATAAATGTCTTGATCATGAAAAATCATTGCCCAGTTCAAGTTAACTTATTTGGTGATCGATCCCAACCAAGTTTAGAGGCAGAGGTGCTGGTGAAATAAGATCAACTTGTGTTGTTGAGCTAGCCAATAGAGCCTTGTTAGCAGTCAGTACAGATACTGGGATTGTCCCTGTTGAAAGAAGTGTTTGAAAATTCGGATCGGTACCAAACTTACTAATCAATTGATTCAATTGTGGCTGTGAAATTTGAGAAGCTACACTGGTTATGGTTTGTGTTGCAAGTTGATTTAAAAATGCGCTTGCAGATGGTGCATTAGCAAAGTTATTGAAGATTGAAACATCCAAACCTTTTCCATTCACGACAGGCGCAGCAGGAGGGATACTGGAGTTTGCTGAATTAACGGTCGGATTTACAGCAGCACTAGCAACAGTTGTCCCACTTAATGCTGAATTATTTGCTGTAGCGCTCACAACTGGACTGGCTGGAGAATTGGTTATTGTATTGGTAGGCGGCACGCCTGCTAAAGCATTGCCAGGCGTTGGAACTGAAGCATTGGGCAGAGGGACACCAGCTGCAGCGGTTGCTGCCGCTTGAGCAACGCCAGGGATAGGCGTACCACCTGGAGCCGGCACTGGTGCAGTTG
>JBAXNJ010000435.1:0-1780 GCA_037133815.1 Betaproteobacteria bacterium | reverse complement strand
CAGCCTTCACTTCAGCCTTCACTTGGTAGCTTCCTGCGTTGGCTTGGTGGCAGATACATTGGCGCTTGCCTCAGGGTCAGCACCCAACGCAGCGAGCTTAAATGCAATCAAACGACGGTATTGGGCATTAGGCTCCATGGATTTCCAAGCGGCTTGGTAATGCTTTATTGCTTCGGCAGGTTGGTTAGAAAGCATATCGAGGTCGCCCAAACGGTCTGCCACCAAAGGCTCAAATGACTCAGGCGATTTAGCGCTAAGCAATTTACGGGCGGCATCAAATTCTTTGTCTTGAATCATCAAACTAGATAAGCGCAAACGTGCCAAGGCTTGGTAGCCTTCGTCGGAAGCTTGGTCGATCACCCATTGCAATTGTTCTCTCGCTTCTTTCGGACGCGATTTTTCTTGAAAAATACGCGAGGCTAGGAAAGCCGCTTGATGGGCGTAGGTGGTAGAGCCAAATTTACTCTTGATATCACCTACTGAACGCTCAAAAAGTACCAAGTCACCTGCAACAGCGGCACGCTCTACGGTGTCAAACAAAGCAGCAGACTGCGCAGATTGTTTAGCTTGCCAAGCTTGCCAACCCATCCATCCAGCGTAACTACTCAGGATACCGATCAACAACCAAGTGATCAGGTTGCCCCAACGCTTCCAAAAGTGTTTGAGGTCGTCGAGTTGTTCTTGTTCTTCGAGGTCGAGATGCGTAGCCATGGATTTCTATCGTTACAAATTCAGTCAGATTGTAGGCGTGCGCCTCAAGACAGACGCTTAGTGACAAAAGAAGCCAAGCCTTCAAGAGGCGTTGTCTCTTGTTCGCCTTGGCCATCGCGCAAAGACTTCCAAGTCACCTCGCGTTTAGCAAGCTCGTCAGCGCCAAAAATCAAGGCAAAACGTGCACCGCTGGCATCGGCCTTTTTAAACTGCGACTTCATGCTGCCCAAGCCCTCGCCTGCGCCCGCATGCATTTGCACCGACATACCCTGACTGCGCAAAGCGTGCAATGTTTCGAACACTAATGGCATTGCCGAAGCATCGGGGACGATGGCATAGACATCGGCATGCGTTGCAATAGGCAATAAGTTTTGTTCTTTGAGCAACTCCAAGACACGTTCGACACCCAAAGCCCAACCTACTGCAGGCGCTGGTTTGCCGCCAATTTGCTCGATTAAATAGTCATAGCGACCGCCACCGCAAATCGTGCCTTGCGATCCCAAACTCTGGGTCACAAATTCAAACACCGTCAGGTTGTAGTAATCCATGCCACGCACCAACCGTGGGTTGATGGTGTAGGTAATACCGCTGGCGTCCAACAATGTGCGCAAGGTGTTGAAGTGCGCAAGCGATGCTTCACCCAAAAAGTCCATCAGCTTGGGCGCGCCCTCGGCCACAGCTTGCATCGCTGGATTTTTGGTATCCAAAATGCGCAAGGGGTTGGTATGCAGGCGACGCTTGGCTTCTTCGTCCAACACGTCAATGTGCTGCTCTAAATAAGCAATCAAGGCTTGGCGATGCGCCAAGCGCTCTGGAGGTTGGCCCAGACTATTGAGTTCCAAACGCACATCGCGAATGCCAAGCTCTTGCCACAGCGATTGGGCTAGCAGGATCAATTCGGCATCTACCTCTGGTCCAGCAAAGCCTAAAGCTTCAGCGCCTATTTGGTGAAACTGGCGATAGCGACCACGCTGGGGTCGCTCATGGCGAAACATCGGACCCATGTAGTAGAGGCGTTTGGGCCCCTCATACAACATATTGTGTTCAACCACAGCGCGCACGACGCCAG
>JBAXNJ010000434.1:0-1787 GCA_037133815.1 Betaproteobacteria bacterium | reverse complement strand
ACTTTGGCGCCACGCACGGGGTTATAGGCTTTGCCTTTTTCAGCGCCGCCTGTTTCTGGTAACGCATCTGTGCCGTACAAGGCGTCGTACAAAGAACCCCAGCGCGCATTGGCGGCATTCAGTGCATAACGCGCATTCAAGATAGGCACCACCAATTGCGGGCCCGCTTGCAAAGCCAGCTCTGCATCGACGTTTTGGGTGGTGGCTTTGACTTTGTCGGGCACTGGCACCAAGTAACCAATGCTTTCTAAAAATTTGCGATAAGCCTTCATGTCGTTGATCGGGCCAGGATTCTTTTTATGCCAATGGTCCAACTCCGTTTGCAAACGGTCACGCTCTGCTAGCAAGGCTATATTTCTAGGTGCCAAGTCTTGCACGATCGCATCAAACCCTTGCCAAAAATGGTGTGCGCTGATGCCCGTATCGGGCAAAACTTGGGATTCGATGAAGTGGTGCAAGTTAGTGGCGACTTGCAAGCTATGAACAGTGGTGCGTGGCTGCATGGAATAAGTCATGGTGCGTCTCAGAGATTAAAAATTGCAAAGGATAAAAAAGCGATCTTAGGGTAAAACAAAAAATAGGGTCAGTGCTAGGCGGCCTCAGGCGATAGTAAAACCCCACTTTGCAAACCCTTCAGGGTGGCTAGAGTTAGCCATAGGATCAGCGTTGTGGTGATCGCTAACAAGGCGTATCCCGGCAAAACCAGCCAACCACAGTCTGACAGGGAGGCTAAACGCAAGGTGAGGATGGTGAATGCCGCCACCGGAAAGCTCATGCCCCAATGCTGCATGCCAAAGGGTAGGCCGCGTAGGGCTGATATTTGTGTCAACGCAAGGGCTAAAAAGAAGGCTGCAATACCCCACATGCACCAAATCCAAGGCAGTGCCACACCCATGACCAACAAATCTAAACCTACGATAGAAGGGGGCACCACCAAGATAAACATGGCGGGCATCATGGGCGGTGTTAAAGGACCGACATGCACCCAGCGAACGACCAACAAAGTTTGCATGACCGGCCATAAAAACAGACCCAGTCCAAACTGAGCCATGGCCCAAGGCTCAAGTCCGATAGTCAGCCCGGCTAAAGGCGCTAACGTGTTACCCACGACAGGGATAAACAAAATAGGAGTGATGTCGTTCCAACTCGGACTACCTGCTTCTTTGGCTTGCAACCAACGCGCAGTCACCCAAAGGGTCGCGGCGATTTCAAGCAGGGAGCCGCCCGCCCAAGCAAAGCGCAGTCCGGAGTTGAGACTCTCCGAGGCGTCCCAAAACATCGCCACCCCCAAACTCGCCAAAAGCATAATGGATATGGGGATAGTTGCCAAAAAAGGGTGCCGAACGGGATGCTGCATATCCATTGAAACGGCTGGTGGATATTTAAACCAACGTACCAGACTCAATACACTGACAACCAGAAAAATGACCAAGGCGACAGCGCCAGCCGCTGTTGTCAATAAAGTCGCAAGCCCTTTGTGGGCGTCTGTTGCGCGTAGCCATGCTTGCGCCAAACCGCACCAACCCATCACGGGGACAAACCAAACGGGGGAGAGGTGTTCTAAGGCGCTAGAGCGTTGCGTAGAAGATTCCATTGGTAGAGTGTAGGTGCGGTTTGTGCGCAATCCCGAACGTAAAATCACGCCATGCTCCACGTCAAACAAGAACTGCTGGCCGGTTTGCGCCAAGCCCTAGACGGCTTGTTGCCCGGTTCTGGGCAGCAGGCCTCATTCGAAAGTCCCAAAGTGGCAGCCCACGGCGACTTGGCCATTACCGCCGCTATGCAAT
>JBAXNJ010000433.1:0-1793 GCA_037133815.1 Betaproteobacteria bacterium | reverse complement strand
GAACTTGCCGATGCCCATCAAATCGCGGGACTCTTATCGCACTGGCAAGAGGCCTTAACCGCCATCGATTTCTTAGATCCTGATTCCCCAAAGAAACTGATGCCAAGGCTCAACCAACTTTTGAACTGTGCAGGCCTGACGCAAGAAGAAGTACACATCTTGCGGGGTATTGCCAAGGCGACCCTGCAAGCCGCCTCACTCAAACGATAATCAATGCTTATGTTTGCTCGCTTACGCTCTGATATCCAATGCATTTTGGACCGCGACCCTGCTGCCCGTTCAGGTTGGGAGGTGTTAACTTGCTACCCTGGTTTACATGCCATTGTGTTGCATCGCTTCTCACATGCTTGCTGGAATCTCGGTTTCAAATGGATTGCCCGTTTTATTTCTAATTTCTCAAGATGGTTCACTGGCATCGAAATCCACCCGGCTGCATTCATTGGCGAGCGCGTTTTCTTTGACCATGCCATGGGTGTAGTTGTGGGAGAGACAGCGCAAATTGGCGACGGTTGCACGATTTACCAAGGCGTGACACTGGGTGGTACATCGCTCTACAAAGGCGTCAAGCGCCACCCTACTTTGGGTAGAGACGTAGTAGTCGGTGCGGGTGCCAAGGTCTTAGGTGGATTCACTGTGGGCGACGGCGCACGTATTGGCAGCAATGCTGTTGTCGTCAAGCCTGTGCCAGCAGGGGCTACTGCAGTAGGAAACCCTGCACGGATCATTCAAGAAGATTCAGATGCCATTCGAGAAGCCGCAGCGTCCAAGATGGGTTTTTCTGCTTACGGCGTTACGCAAAACGATGACCCAATCAGCCAAGCCATGCGCGGGTTGATTGATAACGCCACGAGTCAAGAGCATCAAATTGCTTTGCTCTGGAAAACAATAGAAGAATTGTCTGTCGCGCAATCCAAATCCGATTGCATTCCTTCAGACGCAGCCAAGCAAGAAAACTTTGCTGCTGCGCGAATCAACCAGCTATTGGATTAAATCCACTGATTGATTCAATCTGCAGCCAGTTCTAGCCAACCATTTATCAGGCTAAATACGTTTACTGTTGATCGCAGTTTTGGGTCTAAACGCTTTGCAAAACGCATCGCGCGTTTCCATATAAGGCCCGCCAATCAAGTCCACACAATAAGGCACTGCCGCAAACACGCCGTCGGCTAACTGCTTGTCTTCAGCGTCCTTTAAGCCGCCCAATGTTTCTTGAATCGATTTGGGTTGACCAGGTAAATTGATGATCAAGCAACTGTCGCGAATTACTGCAACTTGTCGCGACAAAATCGCCGTTGGCACAAAACACAAACTGATTTGGCGCATTTGTTCGCCAAAGCCTGGCATTTCTTTGTGCGCCACGGCTAATGTCGCTTCAGGTGTCACATCACGTTTAGCAGGTCCGGTACCACCGGTGGTCAACACCAAATGGCAACCTGCATCGACCAAGGCAATCAATGTTTGGCTGATGGTGGCTTGCTCATCGGGGATCAAACGCTCTTCGAAAGCCAAGGGGTTGTAAAGCGCTTCTTGCAACCAGTCGCGCAATGCTGGCAGGCCTTTGTCTTCATAAACGCCAGTTGAGGCGCGGTCGCTGATCGACACAATGCCTATACGAATAGTGTCGCAACGCAGGTCGGGGCTTTGAATTTCACGCATGGTTTTGAGCCTCGGTCATGGCTTGTAAACCTCTTCGATTTCTGGCGGAATATGCGCCGCATCTTCCAAGGCGTTGAGTTGTGTTTTGACGAGTTGAAAAATATCCCGGTACGCGCGGCCTTGTCTGGGTAGTAAAC
>JBAXNJ010000432.1:0-1798 GCA_037133815.1 Betaproteobacteria bacterium | reverse complement strand
GAATATTTCCAAAATTTAGTTTTTACATCCATAAATAATGTGGCCAATTCATCCCGCCCCCTGATCCTTACCCACTCAGGTGGGGCGGTTCAACAATTAGACGCGTTATTTGACCGCGCTTGTGCGTTGGGCGCGTCTGATATGCATTTTGAATCTGGGGCCGAATCGTTTCGGGTGCGTTTGCGTATAGACGGACGCTTGCAAGTGGTGGCCCGCCCACCCATAGCCATGCGCGACGCCATGGTCTCGCGCATCAAAGTGATGGCGCGGATGGACATTGCCGAAAAACGCTTGCCGCAAGACGGGCGCATGCAGTTTTTGCACAAAGGCCAGCCTGTCGACGTGCGGGCAAGTTCTCTGCCCACGGTGCATGGCGAAAAGGTGGTGCTGCGCTTGTTGCACTTCAACCAAGAGCGCCCGACGCTATCCGCACTAGGGGTTGAGGCAGAAGACGAAGCATTGCTAATACAAGCTATCTCTCGCCCCCACGGCATGGTTTTGGTGACGGGGCCTACGGGCTCCGGTAAAACGCTCTCGCTCTACAGCTGTTTGGAACACATCAACCGCGAAGATAGTAATGTCTCGTGTGTGGAAGACCCTTGCGAGATTTATCTGCCCGGCGCCAATCAAGTCAGTATTCATGAGCGCGCGGGGCTGACGTTTGCCAGCGCACTGCGTGCGCTACTGCGGCAGGACCCCGACGTCATCATGGTCGGTGAAATTCGAGACGCCGAGACCGCTGAAATCGCCATCCAAGCTGCGCACACGGGCCACTTGGTCCTGTCAACTTTGCACACCAATGATGCGCCCAGTACCTTGGAGCGTCTACGCCATATGGGCATTGCGCCATTTCAAGCAGCGTCAAGCGTCCACTTGGTAGTCGCCCAACGTTTGGTAAGGCGCCTGTGCTCCCATTGCAAAAAACCATCCACGGACGAGCCACCAATTTACCAACCAAGCGGCTGCGGGCTGTGCGATCAAGGCTACAAAGGCCGTGTCGGCATCTACCAAGTGATGCCTATCTCCGCAACGCTGCAGCAATTGATTTTGCGAGGCAGCGACGCCATCACCTTGAACACACTAGCCCAGCAAGAAGGCATGCGCACTTTGCGACAGGCCGGATGGCGCAAAGTCTTGCAAGGCGTGACGTCGGCACAAGAAGTGTTGGCATTGGCCCCCGATGCGTAGTCACGAAATCACGCAATTCACTAGGCAACTGGCTACTTTGCTGCAGTCCGGCGTAGCTTTGTTGCAGGCTTTAGACATCGTCATCAAAGGCATGCCAACTGGCAGGGCTAAAAACGTGGTGCGCGCGATACGCAGGCGTGTTGAATCTGGCTCAGCCCTGCACATTGCACTGCAAAGACAGGCCGTATTTGGAAGCGTGTATTGCGACGTTGTCGCAGCAGGTGAGGCAGCAGGCATGCTAGAGACCATGCTCGAGCGCTTGGCAGAGCACCGCGAGAAAACCGAAAAACTGCAACGCAGCGTCCGCACTGCCATGGCCTATCCCGCAGCAGTGCTCGTGATAGCCTTATCCGTTATGTTGCTGTTGTTCACCTTTGTCGTGCCCGCGTTCGAAAACACCTTCGCTGCGTTTCATGCCAAGTTGCCCGCGCTTACGCGTGGCGTGATCTTCCTCAGCCATGCGTGTGTTCAATATGGTGCTTGGGTAATTGCCGTCTTTGTACCTTGCGTGTGGCTATGTCAAAGACTTCTTAGAAAAACCACCCAATGGCAAAAGCCCTGGCACACCTTTGTTTTGCGCCTACCCGTCATCGGACTTTTGGTACGCCAA
>JBAXNJ010000431.1:0-1807 GCA_037133815.1 Betaproteobacteria bacterium | reverse complement strand
TGTTGGCCAGTTTTGCATCTGGGTTTAAGTTTCTGCAGACGATGACATGTTTCACACTAGGCAGTCCATCGCGTAGCGCTTGCACCACCTGCAAGCGGTTATGGTCTTTGCCGCCGTAAGTGACGCCATCGCATGCAATCAATACTACGGGCTCAATTTGTTGGAATCGGTCCAGCACCGCATTTGTGCCCATATCGGGCGCACACATACTCCAGACGGCACCAATACTCATACACGCCAACATGGCTATGGCGGACTGTGTGATGTTGGGCATATATGCAGCCACTCTGTCGCCGGGTTGCACGCCCTGCGCTTGTAAGTGGCGCGCTAGCGCGGCCGTCTGTCTCTTTAATTCAGGCCAGCTCAATTGCTGAGTTTGCCCTTTTTCGTTATCACTGATGATGGCGGCGAGTCCAGCCGCATGGGCAGCATCGCAATGACGAAAAACTTGCTGCACATAATTGGTCTGCGCGCCCACAAACCACTGTGCATTTGGCATTGTGTTGCGTACCAACGCTGCGTCGTGTGGGGTTGGTGACTGCAAATCAAAATAGTCCCAAATGCTTTGCCAGAATGCATTTAGATCAGTTACTGACCAACGCCATAGGGCGTCGTAGTTGTCAAAACTAATGCCGCGGTGCTCTTTCAACCAGTTTTGGTAGAGGCGAATTTGCGGAACAAATGGAGGCTTTTGCATCTTGCTGATTTTGGTGGAGTTTTGCAGCCAGCGTCCGGCGAGGATTTATGTGAGTTTGTCTAAGCTCAAAATAAAGTTGGCGGCCGTGGTCAAGTCATCCACCAGTGCAAGTCGCGCGGCTTTTGCATTTTTTGCCTGCATCGCGTCTAAGATTTTCTGGAGGTGGTGCTTGGCTGGGCCATCTGTCAGACGCTTCGAACCCGAGCGCATGTCCAAATTTAATACGGGCCCTACTTGTAGCCACAAGCCCTCCACAATGTTCATCAGCGTCGGCATGTGTGCCGCTCGGTAAGCAGTGAAATGGAATCGCATATTGGCATCTATTGCAATGGTGGGGTCTGGTGTTTTTCGTTTGACTTCTTTTGAAAATACATCGTGGTAGTGCGCGAGTTCTTGTATTTGCAACTTGGTGATGCGTTGCGTCGCATGCTCTAGGGCCAAGCCTTCAACTTGTAAGCGAATGGCCAACAACTCGAGAAACTTTTCTTTGGTCATCACCGGCACGCGCACAGACTTGTTGGGCAAGAACTCTAATGCGCCTTCTGCTGCCAGCTGTCTAAGCGCTTCTCGCACAGGCATTTGACTGGTGCCCACAGCCTCTGATAAATTTTTAAGGGTGAGCCTTTGGCCTGGTTGGACTCGACCACTCATGATGAGTTCGCGCAAGTCTCCATATACGCGTTGCGACATGGTTTCATGCATGATGCGTCGAATCGGAAGCGCAACGAAATCTGGGGCCACAGGGTAAGTCCTAGTTATTTACTTGTTAAATTCATTCTGCCATGAAATATATTTGATCAAACATCATATGGTGTTTTTTCAGCAATTCATTTTCCAAGGAGTTCGAATGAAAGATGTATCTCAATTACGACGCAGCCTGGTCATGGCTGGCTCAGCCGTTGGCGCTATTTCTGCTATGGGCTTTCCTGCCATCGTTAAGGCGCAGTCCGACAAAATTCGCATCGGCCACTTAACGCCACTCACAGGATTCTTAGGCCCACTTGGCGAATACGGCACCATGGGTATTAAGCAAGCGCTGGATGAGGTCAACAAGGCAGGTGGCGTCATGGGGCGTCAACTCGAACTCATCACCGAGGACTCGGTAAATCC
>JBAXNJ010000430.1:0-1808 GCA_037133815.1 Betaproteobacteria bacterium | reverse complement strand
AGTGCTTCTGCACCGCGGGCAACGATGACCACGTTGACACCTTCTCGCGCTAACGATTGCGCGCAACCATAGCCCAAGCCTTTGCTAGCGCCACCAACCAACGCCCACTTACCTTTAATTCCTAGATCCATTATTTCTCTCCATATTTAGTCACTAAAAAAACACCGCCAACCACCAACAAGGTACCTGCCCCTATCCAGAGGTTGAGTGGCTCATCCAACACCACGACACCCAGCGTAATGGTTGCCATAGGCCCAATCATGCCAGTTTGTGCGGCCAAGGCTGCGCCAATGCGCTCAATGGCCATCATGACCATGAGTACAGGCGCTACGGTACATGCAAAAGCATTCAGAAGCGCCAACCATAAAACCGGATTTGGTACATCCATCGCCGACAACGGACGCAAAACTAAAAATTGCACCATGCAACAAACACATGCCACGCTGGTAGCCCAGCCCACCAACCGCATAGCCCCAATGCGTTGCACCAGTTGTCCGCTGAAAACCAAATAGACAGCATAAGTCAGAGCACTAGCAAAGACCAATGCCCCACCTAATGCAACATCGGCGCCTGTAAAAGTGAGTTCATGTACAAAAACCACAAGCACACCGGCATAGCTCACGGCCATCGCCATCATGCGAATGGGTTGCACGGGTTTTTTATAAATCAACCATCCCAACAGAACTACTAAAGTGGGATTGAGATACAGAATCAACCTTTCCAAACTTGCAGTGATGTATTGCAACCCTAAGAAATCCAAGTAACTTGACAAGTAATAACCCACAAAGCCGAGCGCCACAATACCTAGCGCATCGCGTCGCGTTAATGGGTTCTCACGCGCTTGTGTCTGCCGCTCCGACCAAATCCCCAAGGCGATGAAAAAAGGCAACGCAAACAACATCCGCAGCATGATGATGGTGACAGCGTCTACCCCATAGCGATAAGAGAGTTTGACAATGATCGCTTTGCCACTAAAAGCAATCGCACCTGCGGCAGCTAAGAGTAAACCCGAAAGATAAGAGCGCTTGGCCGTAGACATTGGTGATAGTTTATTCGCACTTAAACTCTCTATATGCGCCTGTCCCTTATTCAACGCTTTCTATTAGCCAATCGGCAGACACGGCGCAAAGCCTCTGGTTTACCGATGATTTGGAAAGGCATGCTGTGGATGGCAGCGGGAGGATTTTTATTCTCCATCCTCAACACCATCGTGCGGTCCATCGCCATGCAGATGGATCCGTTTGAAGTTCAGTTTTTGCGCTATTTGTTTGGTCTGATCGTGATGCTGCCTTGGGTATTCAAAGCAGGTCCACGCAACTACTGGCCTACAGATGTCAAAGGACAGTTTTGGCGAGGTGGGGTTCACACCGTCGGCATGGTGCTGTGGTTTATTGCTTTGCCCAAAATTCCTTTGGCAGATATGACGGCCATTAGCTTCACGGGGCCGATTTTTATCATGATTGGTGCCTCTTGGTTTTTGGGTGAACCCATGCGTCGAGATCGGTGGATCGCTGCATTGATTGGCTTCACTGGCGTTGTGGTGGTGGTGGCACCCAAAATGTCGGGTGCTGGTGGTGGCTACCACTTGGTCATGTTGGCGTCTGCACCTCTTTTTGCCGCGTCTTTTCTGATCACCAAGGCTTTGACACGCTATGAGAAGGCCACTGTGATTGTGTTTTGGCAAGCCTTGACGGTATCGCTTTTCAGTTTGCCTCTAGCTTTGCTGCATTGGCAATACCCTAGCCTGTGGCAGTGGATCGGTTTTTTTATTGCAGGTATTTTGGGAAGCGTTGGCCATTACTGTTGGA
>JBAXNJ010000429.1:0-1809 GCA_037133815.1 Betaproteobacteria bacterium | reverse complement strand
ATGTTAGAAAACGCCTGGTTATCGTTAGCCGCTTTGGCAGCGGAGAGTTGCGGCATCAACACCACGCCCAAAGCCACGCCCAACATGGCAGTAGGAAATTCCATCAAGCGGTCGGCATAACTCAGCCAACTCACGCTGCCTGGTGTCAAGTGCGAAGCGATTTGGGTGTTGATGAGCAAAGAAATTTGCGCCACGCTGACACCGAGTAAAGCAGGCGCCATGAGTTGCAAGATGCGTTGCGGTCCTTCGCTCTTCCATGCTTGGCGCAGAGAAGTCCAACTTAGGCCTACATGAGGCAAAAGATCTAATTTGCGCAATGCCCACCACTGGGCGGTCAGTTGCGCCACGCCACCGAGCATCACGCCACCCGCCATGGCGTAGATGGGCTCGATCCCCCAACGTCCAAACAACGGAGCGCCCCACAAGGCTGCACCGATCATGCAAACGTTCAGCAGCACGGGAGTAGCCGCTGGCACCGCAAAGCGCTTCCAAGTGTTCAAAACTCCTGCACCTAAAGCCACCAAAGACATCAAGGCGATATAGGGAAACATCCAGCGCGTCATCACCACCGCTGCTTCAAAGCCTTGCGGCGTTTGCTGTAGACCACTTGCCATCGCCCACACCAACCAAGGCGCGCCCAGGACTCCGGCAAGACTCGCGACAAACAAGGCCCATGCCAACACGGTCGTAACTTGGTGAATCAAGACATGCGTGGCTTCATCCCCTGCCTGCTGGCGGCTGGCCGCTAATACCGGGACAAAGGCTTGGCTGAAAGCGCCTTCTGCAAAGAGGCGCCTAAACAGATTGGGGATACGAAATGCCACATTGAAAGCGTCGGTCAGTGCGCTGGCGCCAAATGTCGAGGCAATCAAGAGTTCACGCACCAAACCGGTGATGCGCGACACCAAGGTCAAGCTCGAAACGATAGAGGCGGATTTAAACAAGGACACGGCCACAAGTGTAGCCAGACGGCGTTTCCCGCTACAATCGTGGGCTTTGCTGACAACATCCACAGACACTTAAGGAACCCAAACCATGGCATCTGCTAAGCCAAAGAAAAAGAACCCGCGCCTAGCGTCGGGCCGTAAACGCGTCCGTCAAGACGAAAAAATCAACGCCGCCAACACCTCGTTGCGTTCTAAGTACCGTACTGCGGTCAAGAACGTCGAGAAAGCTGTTTTGGCTGGTGACAAAACCAAAGCCGCCGAATTGTTCGGCAAGATGCAAACCGTTGTCGACACTGTCGCTGACAAAGGCATCTTCCACAAAAACAAAGCGGCTCGTGACAAGAGCCGCCTCGCAACCAAGGTCAAGGCCTTGGCACTCGCTGCCTAATTATTAGGCAACCCGCCCAGCCTGAGACTTCAGGCTGCCGTTTGTAACGGGTGCGCTGTCAGCAAAGCAAAAAAGCAAAAACCCGCCTCGGCGGGTTTTTTGTTGGGCTTATACAACTTCTCGGAGTTATAGGACTACAAAAGAATTTATGAAGTCCTTGCCTTCTCGGGCGGATCCGGCAGCAAACACGCCTCCAAAACCTGCAAATCATTGTCTTTGGCGAAATTCATCACAAAGTCCCAAGCCATCGGCTCTTCTTCGCGCAAGTCGGTGTGGACGATGACGCATTTATTACCGTCTACGGTATTGGGAACACACCAAGGTGAATAGCTGATGTAACTGTCAGGTGTCGCGCCACCTGGTCGAAACTGACTCATCACGCCTGCCAATCGCTCCGCCCAGTCACTTGGTCGAAAGGCTCGGCCCTCATGCGTGAGGCCCAAGATGAAGACTTCTTTGGTGTGATCAGAAACC
>JBAXNJ010000428.1:0-1813 GCA_037133815.1 Betaproteobacteria bacterium | reverse complement strand
AGCTTTCTCCGCCCATGACACTTTGAAACACCGTCACGAAAGCTTTTATGAACACCAACGCACTTCGCCATTTCAGTCTTTGCTTTCTCAGTAGCCTGCTGGCCTTGTCGGCAACGGCGCAAGACTTCCCTCCCAAAAAATCTATCACCATTGTGGTGGGCTTTGCAGCCGGTGGGGCTGCTGACACATCCGCTCGCATCATCGCCAAGAAGTTAGGCGAGAACATTAGCGCTTCGGTGGTCATCGACAACAAAGGCGGGGCAGGTGGCAACATAGCCCATCAATACACAGCCACAGGCCCCACCGATGGCAGCGTGATTTTGTTTGGTTCTGTCGGCCCGCTCACCATTGCACCGCATTTGGTCAAGTTGCCTTATGACCCGGTCAAAGACTTGGCGCCGATCACCATGGGTGTGAACTTTCCCAACGTGCTGGTGGTCCACGCTGGCATGGGCATCAAAACATTGGCCGACTACATTGCCTTTGCCAAGAAGAACCCCGGCAAGCTCGACTACGCATCCACTGGCCCAGGCTCAGCATCACACCTAGCGGGTGAACTGTTGGACGATATGGCCAAAATCGAAACCGTCCACGTGCCCTACAAAGGCGGGGCTCCAGCCTTACAAGACTTGCTGGGTGGTCGCGTCGCGTCCTACTTCTCCACCTACTCCACCTCACAGGCCTACATTGAAAACGGCAAGCTGATTCCCTTGGCCAGTACCGGAGCACAACGGTTACGTTCTTTGCCCAATATTCCCACCATTGCAGAGTCTGGCTACTCGGGGTTCAGTGCCACCAACTGGTACGCCTTTGTGGCCTCATCCAAAGTGCCCACGGCCATTTTGGACCGCTGGAATGTGGAATTGGTCAAAGTGCTGAAATCCCCCGATGTCGTGGAGCAACTCAACAGCCATGGCCTGACCCCGCTGCCAGGCACCCGCAATGAATTGGCCCTTTACATGGCCAAAGAAACGGCCACCTGGGGCCGCGTGATTCGCGAACGCAAGATCACCGCCGAGTAATTGGCTTAAGCCGTTCCCACACAACATAAAGAGACACGGCATGAAGCACCATACTTTTTTTACTCCTTTGTTGACTCGTCGTCTCGCCTTGGAGGGCCTTGGCCTGTTCGTCTTTGCAGCCCATGTCATGCACGCAGCAGGTTGAGAGAAAAAATTGATATGCATATTTTCTCTGATAACCAATACTAAGAACTACGAGTCAAAATCCAATAATTCGCCTTTATTCGCTTCCTAGTCCCAGCGTGTTGGGTAATCTTTTTTCAACATGGTGGCGCAACAAGGCCGCCATTCTGAAAATACCGTGGGCAAACTTTCCATACGGAAGGGTTAGAAAAAGTGCCATCACTACGCCTAAATGGACTGCCAGCACCAAAGGCAAATAAGGACTAGCTTTAACCACCACCAGTAGCAACCCACTCCATGCGGTCAACCACAGTAAAGCAATGAATCCCAAATCCATCGGCCTTTGCGCACTATCGCCATGGTCTGGATGACGGTGAAGATGCAACCAAGCTAACCACATAGTGCCTACTCCTAAGAAGAGTCCACCAGTGACGCCAAATAATTTGGGAAGACTGCTGAGGTCGTATGGCGCTACCCAGCCAAAGACATAGTGATAAAGCGTGGCGACCGATGTCGCCAAAAAACATAGCATGAAGCCGTAAAAAGTAAGATGGTGCGCTTTGCGTCGAGCATCGGTCCAGTTTTCATCTTCGTTATGGCAACCTTCTCCGTGACCACCGTCTAAATTTTTCAAACGTAAAGCGTCCCACACTGCACCTGATGTAGCG
>JBAXNJ010000427.1:0-1836 GCA_037133815.1 Betaproteobacteria bacterium | reverse complement strand
CGCAAAACCAGAACGATAAAGCGCCGTGATGCAAACGGCAGCGACACGCCTCCTGCGAAACTACGGCCTTGGCGTGATTCTCGGCGTTGCTGGAGTCCTTCAAGCGTTTGCTGTGGCGTGGCCTTTTGAGGGTGCATCCTATGGCCAACCCATTGCCGCTCTCCAACTCACCAGCTTGGCCATACTGGCCGCAGTGATAGACCGAAGCCACAGCGCAGCGCAAGCTTTTTGGCAAGCCTGGGTTTTTGCCAGCGCATGGTTGTTGGCCACGTTTTGGTGGCTATTTATATCGATGCATATTTACGGCGAGATGCACCCAGCACTTGCCGCCGCCGCAGTTTTCTTGTTGGCTACGGCCTTAGCGCTTTATTACGCATTGGCTGGCGCAGTCTTTCGTCGCTGGTGTCACCAAGGCCTGAGCGTTTACTTGCGCGCATTGTCTTTCGCGGCTCTTTGGATGTTGGCAGAGCTATTGCGGGGCACTTTGTTCACTGGTTTTCCTTGGGGCGCTATTGGATATGCACACGTGGACAGTCCGCTTCGGCATTGGTTTCCTTGGGTTGGCGTGTATGGCGTTAGCGCCTTGGCAGCATTTGTATGCATGCTGGTCACCGCAAAACAAGCCGAACATGTAGAAAAACCTTCACAGACTTGGATGTGGGCCGTTCGTTTAGCCTTGCTTGCTGGCTTGGCCTCTATGTGGTGGACAGCCAGTACCCAGCAACCCACTGCAAAACAAGACCAATCTGCGCAAGCCTTACACGTCGCTTTGGTGCAGGGCAACGTGCCGCAAGATCTCAAATTTGGCGCCGCCGTTCCACAAGCGATTGCTGACTATCGCAAAGAGTTATTGGGTAACACCGCAGACTTTATGGCCTTGCCTGAGACGGCGTTACCGGTTTTGGCAGACAACCTGCCCGAACACTTTTGGAGCGAACTCAAGCAGCACTTCGCGCAGCACCAGCAACTCGCCTTGATCGGTGTTCCGATGCGCGAAGCAGGCCCCACCGCACAAGGACAACTGACTAATTCCGCCATGGCGCTCATGCCTGGTGTAACAGCTGCCGAATACCGCTACAACAAACACCACCTGGTTCCTTTCGGGGAATTCGTTCCGCCCATGTTTCGTTGGTTTGTTGACTTGATGCGCATTCCCTTGGGCAGTTTCGGTCGCGGCGCACTAGGTCAACCGCTTTTAGAGTTCAAAGGCGAACGCATCGCCACCAATATTTGTTACGAAGACTTGTTCGGCGAAGAACTCGCGCAGAACTTCTCTGACCCTGAGCACTCCCCTACGCTGATGATCAACCTCAGCAACATTGCGTGGTTCGGTAATACCGTCGCGATAGATCAGCATTTGCATATCTCGCGCGTGCGGGCGATGGAATTGGGGCGTCCTATGTTGCGGGCGACCAATACGGGTGCTACGGCCATCATCGACGCGCAAGGCGTGGTCACGCATCGACTTGCAAGCGGAGTTCAAGGTGTCTTGAAGGGTGAGGTAAGAGGTGTCCACAGTGAACTCACGCCCTACACCCAATGGGCCAGCAAGTTGGGGCTGTTTCCCCTGTGGTTCTTTGGCTGTGCCGCAGTATTGGCGGTGGCCGGTTTAGCCCACCGTGCCAGACACGGCCTTAGGCGCTTCGGCCCTTAAAATTCAGACAAAAATACACACTGCTAGGCTTCATGCTGACTTTCCAACAAATTATTCTCAAACTCCAGTCATATTGGGGTGAACAAGGTTGCGCGTTATTGCAACCCATTGATATGGAAGTCGGCGCTGGCACCTCGCATACCGCCACTTTTTTGCGCGCATTAGGCCCAGAACCTTGGAAG
>JBAXNJ010000426.1:0-1844 GCA_037133815.1 Betaproteobacteria bacterium | reverse complement strand
TGGTGACGCTGTGCGTGCCGCAGAAGAGTTGCTCAGCCGTGAAAAAGTCGACGTGTTGTCAGGCGCTTTTTTATCTCACATTGGTTTGGCTCTCGGCGACTTCGCCAAACAACGCAAAGTGTTTTTCTTGGCGGGCGAACCGCTCACCGACAAAATAGTGTGGCAAAACGGCAATAAATACACCTTCCGTTTGCGTGCCTCTACTTATATGCAAGTAGCGATGCTCATTCCAGAAGCCGCCAAGTTGAAGAAAAAACGCTGGGCTGTCGTTTATCCCAATTACGAATACGGCCAATCGGCTGCGGCCACTTTCAAACAATTGTTAAAGGCAGCACAACCCGATGTGGAGTTTGTTGCAGAGCAAGCCCCAGCTTTAGGCAAAGTAGATGGTGGCTCCGTTGCGCAAGCTTTGGCAGATGCCAAGCCCGATGCCATCTTCAATGTGCTCTTTGCCACCGATCTCGCTAAGTTTGTACGTGAAGGCAATACACGCGGTTTGTTCCAAGGTCGCGAGGTGGTGAGCCTATTGACCGGCGAGCCTGAATACCTTGAGCCCTTGAAAGACGAAACACCCAACGGTTGGATCGTCACGGGCTACCCTTGGTATGGCATTCAAACGCCTGAACACAAAGCTTTCTTTCTGGCGTATCACCGCAAATACAACGACCATCCGCGTTTAGGCTCTGTCGTGGGTTACAGCATGATCCAAGCCTTAGCTGCGGGCATCGCCAAAGCACAAAGCACCGATAGCGAAAAGCTGGTCAGCGCCTTCCGTGGTTTGCGTTTCAGCACGCCCTTTGGTCCCGCGATGTTCAGGCCCCAAGACCACCAATCGACAATGGGGGCTTTTTTAGGCCGCACAAAGAATGAAGGCGGCAAAGGCATCATGGTCGACTATCGCTATATCGATGGCGCCAGTGTGCAGCCTAGCGATGCAGATGTGAAAAAATTGCGTCCACTAGACTAACGTCTTCTTTTCGGATGCTGGCCATGGGCTGAATTATCAGCATCAGCATCAACGCCAACACATACAAGGTACCCCCTCTTGGAGATATCCGCCTTTCTGGTTCAAGCGATCAATGGCTTGGCTTCTGCTTCCTCTTTGTTTTTGGTGGCAGCAGGCTTGTCGTTGATTTTTGGCGTGACGCGCGTGGTGAACTTCGCGCATGGTTCTTTTTTCATGTTGGGCGTGTATGTAGCCTATTCTTTGGTTGCACATGCGATGCCGTGGCTTGCCCCTTATGCACCGAACACAGCTGTGTTTTTTTTGCTTTTGTTTTGCACGGGGCTTGTTACGGGCGCGATAGGTGCTGCGTTTGAAGTCACGATACTGCGGCGCATTTACCAAGCGCCAGAATTGTTTCAACTACTGGCCACTTTTGCCTTTGCATTGATCGTGCAAGACGCTGCACTGTGGCTTTGGGGGCCTGAGGATTTGCTAGGCCCACGCGCGCCAGGACTTAACGGTGCTGTTGACATATTGGGTCGACTAGTTCCAAGCTACGACTTGTTTTTAATTGGTGTTGGGCCCTTGGTGCTGTGGGCTTTATGGCGCTTGTTGCAGCGCACCCGTTTTGGTGTACTGGTGCGTGCCGCGACCCAAGACCGCGAAATGCTAGGCGCCTTAGGCGTTAACCCACGTTACTTGTTTACCAGCGTTTTTGCTTTAGGTTGTGCATTAGCCGGTTGGGGCGGCGCTTTGCAATTGCCGCGCGAACCCGCGCATGTAGGCTTAGATATGGTCACTATCAGTGATGCATTTGTAGTGGTGGTTGTCGGCGGTATGGGATCCATACCCGGAGCGTTTATTGCTGCTTTGTTGATTGCTGAAGTAAAAGCTTTGT
>JBAXNJ010000425.1:0-1855 GCA_037133815.1 Betaproteobacteria bacterium | reverse complement strand
CTACGCAAAGAATCATTCAGAGCCACCGGTGGCTCTGAATGATTCTTTGCGTAGCTGTGAATCTGCCATATTGAGCGCACACCGCGCAGGTGGCTTACACAGCACGCTCCAATTGATCGGCGAGATGGCAATCGATGATTTGGAGTTAGTTATTCGAGGACTTCCACCCGTTCGACTGCAAAGTGCCCATCCCGAAAACATTCACCTTTGGAAAAGCCGAATGGGTGTGGCTGATCAAGGAAATCGGTTCAAACATCATAGTAAAAACTAATATGCCTGAACAGAAAAATCCCCACCAAGGACCTATTCGCCTGGCAATAGTAGGTGGGGGACCCCAATCTTTTATTGGTCCCATCCACCAAAGTGCGGCCGTGCTTGACAGAAAATTCCAGATAGTGGCTGGTGCGGTCTCCTCAGACCCGATCAAGGCCAAGGCACAAGGGGTTGCAATTGGTCTCTCCAATGACCGCGCCTATGCAAGCGTAGCTGAGATGATCAATGGAGAGTTCCAGCGATCAGAGGCAGATCGCATTGAAGCAGTCGCAGTGATGTCTCCCAACGACCGGCATTTCCCAGATTGCTGTTTGGCATTACAAGCGGGGTTACATGTCATATGTGATAAACCGTTGACCCATTCGGTAACGCAAGCTCAGACCTTACTCAAGCTGGTAGATGATTCAAACTTGGTTTTTGGAGTTACCTATAACTATTCTGGATATCCCATGGTTCGCCAAGCCCGTGCAATGGTCAAGAGTGGTGCCATTGGTGCAGTGAGAATGCTACATGTCGAGTACTTTCAAGGAGGCATGGCAACCCGTATTGAAGATACAGAACTAACGCCTAAGCTTCAATGGAAGCTCAACCCTGAACGCAGTGGACCATCGCTCGTCTTAGGAGATATTGGCACGCATGCTCACCATTTAGCAAGCTTTGTTGGATCAAGTCCAGTCACGCAGGTATCTGCTGATGTAGGCACCGTTGTCCCAGGACGCACATTTGATGACTACGCTGCAATTCAATGGCGCTTTGCGAATGGCGCTCGCGGCATGTGCTGTGTAACGCAGGCTGCGGCAGGGGCAGAGAACAATATTTCTTTTCGTATTTACGGGGAAACTGGGATGATTGAATGGCAGCATACGCAGGCTAATTATTTACGCCACGCCCCACTTAATGAGCCCCTTAGAGTATTAGGTCGTGGGGATCCGTACTTACTTCCTCCAGCGGTCCGAGCGACACGCATTGCCCGTGGTCATCCAGAGGGTTTTAGAGAGTCTTTTGCAAATCTTTACTCTGACTTTGCAGCTTTAATTACTGAAAAACAAAATGTTAAAGCCCCTGACCGTCTAGCCCATGACTTGCCTAATATTCGAGATGGAGTCAATGGTTTACTATTTATTGAAGCTGTTCTCAAATCAAGTCACAGTGATGGATCGTGGGTAAAGTACCAATCGGTCTAAGCTGGAGTCAGACCGAACCAATTATTTTTTTAACCAACGTTCTTTCGATCTGATAACTGTCCGTCTTCAAATGGTTTGAGACAGAAGGTAGCCCACCCACCATCCTACAAACTACAAACCAATCGCACGAGGTATTCCACGGTTTTCAATTGCCAGGCTGTTCAATTGGTCAAGTTCGACTTCCGAACGTAGATCCAAACTTTTGGCCCACCTGGTTCGAGCCCCGCGTGTGAGTCAAACATTTGCTTTTTTCAGTTCAAGCCCCAAGCCTGGCTTCAAATTTTCACGTGCGATATGACACCGCCGAACGTAAAATCTACCAAAGTACTGGAAAAATTGTAATTTACAATTTTTGATCAATTACACGAACTTACAGGGACATCCCACCCTGTCAAGAT
>JBAXNJ010000424.1:0-1856 GCA_037133815.1 Betaproteobacteria bacterium | reverse complement strand
CTGTTCTCGCGCGCAAGCCTTTTGGCCGCGAGAGCAGCCGCTGCCGCCGTGCGTCGCAATTTCAGCTCTGTTCCATCTAGTACCGCCAAAGGGCGGCCATCTAAGCAAGAAATCAGGACGTAGACGGCTGACACGGCTGATTCCCCCTTGGCATTGTTCTCAGGCCAGACAGATACCAGCTTAACTCCCATCATTTGATGCGGACGCCAAGCCGGCATGATCATGACGCAACTTGCATCTTGGTTAGGAGAGAAAAAACTGCGAGCAGGCGTTTCCGCAAATTGCTGTAAACCCTGAGCCAGTGCATCGACTAAAAGCGGGTAAGGTAATGCCGTTTGAATGGCCTTCATATCAAAGTGCTTCATGGCATTTCGTATAGTCTTGTGAATCTCATTTAGTATAAAAGCTCATGCACACACTGTTTAATTTTCCTCCAAAGCACAATGCAAACTGATGTGCTAATTGTTGGAGGAGCCGCGGTTGGTAGCGCTGCGGCTTTTTTTCTTGCCTCACAACCTGATTTCAAGGGCAATTTGATGGTTGTAGAGCAAGACCAAACATACGAAAAATCTGCAACGGCCCTATCAGCTGCATCCATAAGACATCAGTTTTCAACCCCAGAAAATATTAGGCTTTCGCAATTTGGAAGCCATTTTTTAAAAAATATCGATGCCTATTTAGCCATTAACCAAGAGTCTCCTGCAGTAAATTTCAAGGAACGGGGCTACCTTTTCTTAGCTACTGCACAAGGTTTGGATATTTTGCGCTCAAATCATCGCACTCAGCGTGCGGAGAACGTTGATGCCAGCTTACTAAGTCCGGATGAATTACAAGAGCGTTATCCGTGGCTAAACGTACAAGATCTTTCTGCTGGTTCATTAGGAAATAGCGGTGAGGGCTGGTTAGATTCGTATGCATTGATGCAGGGTCTGCGAAAAAAAGCCATCAGCTTGGGCGTTCGCTATGAGCAAGCCCGCGTTGAAAGGCTTCATCGCTCAGGACGAAAAGTGAATTCTGCAGAACTATCGGGTGGACGTGTTATTCAATGTGGCATGGTCATCAATGCCGCAGGCACGGGAGCAACGCAATTGGCCCAAACGGTTGGCATTAGACTTCCTGTTCAAGCGCGCAAGCGCAGCATTTTTTATGTCACCAGCCCGGCACAATTACGCGACTGTCCAATGGTGATTGATCCTACAGGCGCCTATTTTCGGCCTGAGGGCGAGGGCTACCTGTGCGGCATTGCCCCAAGCCCAGAAAATGATTTTGAATGCTACGATTTTGAAGTTCAGCACGAACTTTTTGAAGATATTCTCTGGCCCACCTTAGCAGCACGCGTCCCTGGCTTTGAGGCCCTGCGAGTCAAGCGGAGTTGGGCAGGACACTACGATGTGAACTTGCTTGATCAAAATGTAGTTGTAGGTTCTCATCCCGATGTCGACAATTTTTTGTTTGCCAACGGTTTCAGTGGCCACGGTTTACAGCACTCGCTTGGCATTGGTCGTGCTTTGTCGGAGTTAGTTACTTATGGTGCGTATCAAACCATCAACCTCGATGCGTTTGGATGGGAACGCGTGCTCAACCATCGGCCATTGTTAGAAACCAACATCATTTGAGGTTGGTCTTTGATTTAATTTATCCAGCTTTATGTCTCCCGACTAAGCTGGGGGTCTTAAGGGCTTAGAAGCTCTCGTTATATGTGTCTTATTTTTATAGAAGCGGAACAATAAGCAAGGCCACGATATTAATGATCTTGATTAAAGGATTCACCGCTGGCCCAGCAGTGTCTTTGTAGGGGTCACCTACGGTGTCGCCTGTGACAGCAGCCTTATGGGATTCGCTGCCTTTGCCACCGT
>JBAXNJ010000423.1:0-1858 GCA_037133815.1 Betaproteobacteria bacterium | reverse complement strand
CGGTAACCCTTCGTTGGGGTTCCCCATGGCGATACTGGCACACGGCCTTCGCCGGTTCGTCGCTCGCCACCACCGTGAGGGTGATCAACTGGGTTCATAGCAACACCCCGAACTGTTGGACGAATACCGCGCCAACGATTCGCTCCGGCTTTACCAATTTGCCTTAGTGAATGCTCTTCATTACCAACTTCACCAATTGTTGCGCGACATTCGATATGTACTCGGCGCACCTCTCCGGATCGCAATCGGATTTGGGCATAAATCCCCTCGCGAGCCAATAAGACCGCAGATCCACCTGCTGAACGGGCTATTTGAGCACCTTTACCTGGCATAATTTCTACACAATGAATCGTGCTACCGACAGGAATATTTCTAATTGGCAAATTATTGCCCAACTTTATTGGCGCCTCAGAACCGCTCATAATCGGCTGGCCAGCTATCATTCCTTTTGCCGCAATAACGTAACGTCTCTCACCGTCCGCGAACAATAATAGGGCCAGGTTCGCACTTCGATTTGGATCGTACTCTAAACGCTCAACTTTAGCAGGAATACCGTCTTTATCATTTCGCTTAAAATCGACCACTCGGTAATGATGCTTGTGCCCACCACCTTTATGGCGCGTTGTAATGTGCCCATTATTATTTCTTCCAGCGTGCTGGAATTGCGGCTCTAGCAATGGTGCAAAAGGCTTTCCTTTGTGCAGGTCAGGATTTACAACCTTGACCATGGATCGACGTCCTGGCGACGTCGGTTTTGTTTTCATCAGTGCCATATTATTTGACCTCCGACTCAAAGTTGATTTCTTGACCAGGCTTTAACGAAACGTAAGCTTTCTTCACGTGGTTCCTTCTACCTTCAAAGCGGCCAAAGCGCTTTGCTTTACCTTTTTGATTGACGATCTGCACAGATTCAACCTGTACTTTAAAAAGCAACTCTACAGCGCCCTTAATTTCTAACTTGTTAGCGTCGCGAGCAACCTCAAAAACTACTTGCTCGTTTTTGTCTGCGACCATCGTTGCTTTTTCAGATATGACCGGGCCTAGTAATACGCTTAAAAGGCGATGTTCATTTTTACGCGCTTGTATCATTTGAGCATCTCCTCAATTTGGGCAATTGCAGACTTCCCAACTAATATATTTTGAAAGTGCACCAAAGATAATGGGTCTGCGTGTTTTGGCTCAACAATCGATACCTTATGTAGGTTTCTTGCGGCTAGGTATAGGTTTTCGTCAACCTTGTCTAAAATGATTAGAACTGATTCGAGACCCATTGCCTTGACTTTCTCAGCCAAAAGCTTGGTTTTAGGCGCATCTAAATTAAAATCATCAACTACATTTAATCTCCCCTCACGTGCCAACTGAGAAAAAATAGACCGCATCCCTGCGCGGTACATTTTCTTATTAACTTTGTGGGAGAAATTTTCGTCTGGCAAGTTCGGGAATATTCGACCACCTCCACGCCAAATCGGCGAAGATGACATACCAGCTCGAGCCCGTCCAGTACCCTTTTGCCTCCAAGGCTTCTTCGTAGTATGGTGAACTTGTTCACGATCTTTTTGAGCACGATTACCGCTTCTAGCATTCGCTTGATATGCGACCACAATCTGGTGCACCAAGGCCTCGTTGTATTCACGCTCAAAAACCTCAGCTGAGGCTTTTATTGCCTCGCCAATTTTTCCATTTGCTTCCAGGAGCTTAAGTTCCATGATGGCTCCTTTTAAGATTTCGCCGCAGGCGTTTTAATAGCCGGCGTAACAATCACTTTTCCACCACGAGATCCTGGTACCGCACCTTTAATTAAAAGGAGTTGGCGGTCTGCATCTACGCGGGCTATTTCTAAATTTTGCACTGTTCGGGT
>JBAXNJ010000422.1:0-1867 GCA_037133815.1 Betaproteobacteria bacterium | reverse complement strand
CAATCTCTCCTTTAAAAAATTAACCCATCTGTCTCAAACCATTTGAAGACGCACACAGGAGGTACAGAAACGATTGTGTTTGCAGTGAAAAATGGGTTAACTTGGCTAACGAAGTAAAAATTCGCGCGGATTAAAGATTAAAATCATTTGGCGTACACAACATAACATTTACTAATGGCTTCAACGACCCCCAACAATAATCAGCGAGAAGGTCCCCTTGCTGGTATACGAATACTAGATCTTAGTCGTGTACTGGCGGGCCCTTTTTGCTCAATGATCTTAGCTGATTTGGGTGCAGATGTCATTAAAGTGGAAGAACTGGGTAAGGGCGACCAAACTCGAAGTATTCCGCCGTTCCAAGGAAATCAAAGTCATTATTTTCTTGCGATTAACCGCAATAAAAAAAGTGTTGAAGTCGATATGAAAACTCCCGCTGGGAGAGAAGTCATCTTACGTCTTGTCAAAGAATGTGATATTTTGATTGAAAATTTCCGCCCTGGTGTGATGGAACGTTTAGGTTTGAGTTACAAAGATCTCTGCTTAGCACGACCTGACCTCATTATGTGTTCCATTAGTGGATTCGGTCAGACGGGGCCAATGCGGACAACTCCTTCATTTGATCTTGTCACACAAGCGATGAGTGGCTTTATGTCTATCAATGGGGAGACTGATGGTCCGCCCACTAAATTGGGCCTACCTATGGGAGATATTGGAGGAGGACTTTGGGCTGCAATTGGAGCTTTATCGGGACTACAACATCGCACGCGAACAGGTCATGGACTGCATGTTGATCTTAGTTTATTAGAGGGTTCAATGGGTTTACTTGGCTATTTAGCAGAACTTTTTTTGGTTACTGGCGAAAGTCCAGGTCGTGTGGGTAGTAGTCATCACAGCATTGTTCCCTACGGTCGATTTGAGGTCAAAGATGGACACATTGTTTTAGCTATTCATGTAGGTAGTTTTTGGCGCAAATTCTGTCTTGCCATTGATCGCGAAGATTTGATTAACGATCCCAATTTTCGAACCACTGCTGACAGAACCTGCAACCGTGTTGCACTAGAAAAAATAGTTAATAGCATTCTCAAAACACGTACTGCAGCAGAGTGGAACCTTATTTTAGAAGCGGCTGACGTACCCCATGGTTCTGTTAATAATATTGGTCAGGCACTGCGACAACCGGTGATCGTCGCCCGTGGACTTGTTAAAAAAGTTCAGCATCCAACAGCAGGACCAGTAGAACTTGTGGGTAGTCCGTTGCAGTTCGGTGATCATTTTCCTGATTCGCCCTATTACCCTTCACCAGAACTTGGAGCAGACACTTTGTCTGTGCTCCAAAGCGTTGGCTACAACGCAGACGAAATACGTCAACTGTTTGCCGATGGTGTAGTTGCGCAAACAAGTCAAACTTCAGATTAAACGGAAAAATAAAACAATGGAAAGTACTCTATGACAAAACATGAAGGATCTGCAACAGATTTAGAACTCAAGCGATTGCGCGACAAGATTGGACAGGTGGTCAAGATTTCCGAACCTCCGTTTCTCACGGAAGTTACTCGAGACTCTGCTCGGCATTGGGCGTGGGCGACTGGGGATCGCAACCCCTTATATACAAAAGAAGACTATGCCAAACAATCCATTCATGGCGGTTTAATAGCTCCTCCAACCATGCTCTATGCATTTGACCGTATGTCAATTGGCTATCGTGGTGGGCTACCAGGTGTTCATTCCATGTTTGGAGGTACTTGGTGGCGTTGGCACAGGCCCATTAACATGGGGGAATCAATTTCGACGGAAGTGATATTCAAAGGGCTTGATGAGTTTCCAAGTAAATTTGCAGAACGAATGTTCAATCAAACATCCCGCATCA
>JBAXNJ010000421.1:0-1890 GCA_037133815.1 Betaproteobacteria bacterium | reverse complement strand
TGCTCTTAATTCGAGGACTTGCTTGATTTGGCATCAATCGATCCCGATTACCCAATCAATTGGGATAATTGGGCATATGTGTTCATGACTTAAATTGACCGAATACTATAAGCGCATGACTTTTTGTGATGATCAAAACTGAAAAAGTAGTGAGCGAAACTAACACTCTGATCGATACAATTTTCATCAAAAGAGGCGATCAAGACCTTTGGAATAGACTACTTCTTTTTTGATGAATTTTTCGTGATTATCTTCAATAGCATCAAGTTCATACAGATAATTCACCATGATGGCACTTGACAGTAAAAGTCCTTTTTTCGATAAATCAGCGGCCCAATTAATGCCGTGAAGCTCGGCACCATTAGCAAGATGGAATTTTGCAACTGAATCGCCTGATTTTTTATGGACGAACTGAGTCAAGTAAACAAAACATAACCGCAGCAGAGCGGCCTTTTCTTGTGGTGTTGCGCTTGCAGGTGTCCATCCTGTTGTCAGTCTTTTTTGCCAGTCTTCCCCTTTGGGTTTGAGAACATTGACAGCGGCTGCCACCTTTCCCTTTTTATCTTGGATTTGATCCAGTGCTTGGGGTTCAGATAAAGTTTCAAGCCAACGGTTTAGACCTGGAATAGGGGAGAGCGTGCAAAAGGTTTTGACTGAGGGGATTTCTTGAAGAATTTTTTCGGCTACACGTTTAATCAAGAAATTACCCAATGACACCCCCTTCAATCCTGGTTGGCAGTTGCTGATGGAGTAAAAGATAGCGGTCTTGAATTTCTTAGCTTCCAAGGCTTGGGACTTTTTATCCAACAATGGGCCTACCTCTTTGGATATGGCATTTACCAAAGCCACCTCCACAAATATCAACGGCTCACCGGGAAGCTGAGGATGAAAGAAAGCATAACAACGCCTATCAGGCTGGAGCCTTCGGCGTAAATCATCCCAGCCGTCAATGGCGTGAACGGACTCGTGGTGGATGATCTTTTCCAGCAAAAGAGCAGGTGAGGACCAAGTGATCTCATGCAACTCTAAAAAGCCTGGGTTAAACCAAGAACCCAGAAGGTGTTGCATGTCAGAGTCAAGCGCTTTGAGTCCGGTCTTAGTTTTTGCGTGCTCTAGTAGCCGCTCACGCATACGCACAATAGTCTGTGTGCCATCTGGTGCTCGATTTATACGCCGTAGCAGTTCTTGCCTTGCTGGCTCCACAACCTTAAACAACTTGATCAGGTTCTCGTCGTTCGCGCTTTCTGAATAGCTTTGTGCAGCTTGAAGCACAGCAGCAGGGTCAGGGTTGAATTGTTTGGAAAGAAATTCAAAAAACTGCAGTTGTTGTGCCTTGTCCAAAAGCTTGAACTGGCTGATAAATTTGGAAGCGATGCTGCGAGCGTTGGCTTCGCCTTTTTGCGACAGCAAACTCAGCGCCGTTTTTTGGGCATTTTCCAGCGCCGAGCTTTGGGCGAACTTTTCGAACATGATTTATCTGACTTTCAATATATTTGAAGTCATTTTGAAGCTATAAAGTGACTTTTAGATGACTTTAAGCGCTGTTATCGTTAAAAACAACAGCCAAAAGCAAAGGATGCTGAAGTCATAAAGAGTTCTTTATGACACAAAAAGAAAACTTTCAGATGTCGGCATTGCAGCCAAGTTGTATTTTCAGAACTTAGAGATCAATTTCGACACCAATGCCACTGAGAAATAAGGACTTGCTTGATTTGGGATCAATACATGCATATGACCAATCAATTGGGCTATTTGGGCACTTGTGTTCATGACTAAATGACGACCATTACTATAAGCGTGTGACTTTTTCATTTTTCTAGATAATCTGTATATTGCAGCTAAATACGTGTGAATTCCAGGATTTCCAAGTCCTGACTACATGGGGTGGCA
>JBAXNJ010000420.1:0-1893 GCA_037133815.1 Betaproteobacteria bacterium | reverse complement strand
CTCTTCTATAGATGCTAACTTCCTTTGCCAAGACAGTCTTAAACACACCTTCCCAACCACGCGCGGCAGCGTCCATATTAAATTGTGATACCGCAACCTGCCGGGCGGCGCTTGATAAACGCAACCGCGTTTGCGAACTAAATACAAGAGACTCAATGTGCTGGATCCAATCGTTGGTTGTGTTAGCACTCAGAAGTCCGCTCACGTTGTGACTCACAAAGTCAATGTATGGCGCAACAGCAGAACTAATCGTTGGCACACCAGCCAACGCGTAGTCTAAAAATTTAATGGGACTTTTGCAGGAACTAAAGAGAGAGTCATCCAGAGGAATGATTCCAACGCAGTTGTTGAGCGATGCGACAAAGACTTTAAACGTACTGTAGTTCATCATTGGGTGCGACTCTACGTCTAGGCCCGCCGCACTGAGCACTTCGGATGGTGGGCCAACGGCAACTATTTTTACTCGTAGGCGCTTTTGCACATCCTTCAGGGCGGGAACAATAAAGTCAACCAGTACACGGTCTGATGACGCAACAATTAGGCTTACCTCATTGCTTGGGACATCATGGTGCGTTGCGGGTTCCAAAACATGAGTCTCCGTACAGTTTTCAACTACAACTGTTTTGGCACCCATTGCCTTGAGAGCTGAGCCTAACCTTTGTGTAGTCACTGTAACTGCGTCCGCTTGGACCATTACCTTATTAAAAGAAGCCCTGTTTTGCTCAAACACCGCGGTGTGGTGTCCCAGAAATGGAGGCAGGTTGCACAAAAGATCATCTATATCGAAGACCACTTTTCTGCCATGCGATTGAAGGCAATCGACGAGTCTAAGCACCATGGGGCTGGTCTCACGCTGGAGGACAAATACGTCCCCCCAATCTAAGTCCTCGGACTGCATGTCAGAGAGATATTTCAACCTCATGTGCCCGCCGTAGCGCAAAGCCCATCGCTGGAGAGGTTGGCGAATGCGAATATCAGCTAGGCTCAAATCGATGTTGGGTAGCAAGCAAACAACCCTCACGCCCAACTGAAGCTTTACAAATTCGTTGTTCTTGCGAACCTTAGCGTCATTATTGATTGGCTCTGCACTGAATATGTACTGAAAGTCAAATGCGCGATCATCCTTTATCAATTTACTTGTAGCCGCAAGCATTTCTTTATCAAGCCCAAGACTACTCATCTGGTTAACCTGCTCAGCTTCCAAACGAACGGTGGCTATTTGGTGCACCTCGTAACCTGTTTGGGTAAACATATCGATAGCCGAGTCCCGCGTAAAGAAACGCAGGTGTGTTCTATCCAGTATGCCCAAATCACCGTAACTCCAGCGCCCTTCAAGTAGCATGGTGCGAATTGATAAATGAGCAACGTTGGGGATGGATGCAACGACACGCCCACCAGGACTTAGGTACCGCTTACACACCAAAAGAACTGACTCGCTGTCGGCAATGTGCTCAAGAACATCACCAAAAACAATGACGTCAAATTGCTCAGTGGGGAACTCTTTAAAAAAAGTCTCAATGACTCCTATGAACACACGATCCAAGACTTCACTAGCCGCCCTGGCAGCGGTCTCAAAGGGTTCAATCCCCCAGACAACGTGGCCCAGCTCTTTGAGGGAAGCACCAAAATAACCTGAAGAGCAACCAACTTCAAGGATGCGCCCATGCCTATTACCAAAAAAAGAAGTGATAGCCTCATGGGCTAGCGTATGAGAATTGTTTTTGGTAGATAAGTTGATTACTGATTGATATTTCATTATTTGTGAGATCTTTGCGAAGTTTTAAGGGAAGGTATGGAGATCACACTTTAAAAAGTTATAAAGACACTGGAGTCGCAGTATGAAACTCCTATCGATTGTAAAAAGCAAACGCTAGATTTTATCAATAAGAAACC
>JBAXNJ010000419.1:0-1895 GCA_037133815.1 Betaproteobacteria bacterium | reverse complement strand
GGCAAGAGTGTCAGACGTCCGAGTTCAGCCAAGTTGTCAGGCACTTTTTGCGCGTCGGTCAAAAACTCTGGGAACTCGCCCAAAATGCGGGCGGCTACTGAAATATCGCTCTCGACCACGTCGATGCCAGCAGGGGCCGTGAAGGTGCGGATGATGGGTAAAAAAGCGTGTGTTGCCAAGTATGGCGCTTCGTCGGTCAGGGTGTAGATGATTTTGGATTTGTCAGTTGCCATGGGGCACTCTTGGTTTGAAATCGGGAAAACAGCTCGTTGGGGCCTTGTTGGCGCGCAACTTGTAATGATTGTAAGACCGCCTTTTGTGCTTATAGGCTCTGGCTGCGTCAAGCTAAGCAGTAGGGGCCGAATGTGGCTCCTCGCTTCGCTCTTGATGTCGCCACATTAAGCCCCTACTGCTTAGCTTGAATTCTGGTGCTTGACAATAGGTCTATATGGCGATTGGTCACTACATCAAAGAAATAGGGCGCGGACGCGATGGCGCACGTCCCTTAGACCGAGCGCAAGCGGCGGACTTGATGGGCCAGATCTTGGATGCACAAGTCAGCGATCTTGAAATAGGTGCTTTTTGTTTGGCTATGCGCATCAAAGGTGAGACCTCAGATGAGATGGCTGGTTTTTTAGATGCAGCGCATGCGCGTTTGCATCTTTTGCACGGCCCTACTGACAACTGGACCGTTGTATTACCTAGTTACAACGGCGCACGTCGATTGCCTTTGATGACCCCATTGCTTGCTCAATTGTTAGCGCGTGAAGGGCTTGCAGTGGTGGTGCATGGGTGTGCAACAGAATCGACGCGTGTGACCAGCGAACAGGTTTTTGCAGCAATGGGGGTGAATGCTTTGAGCGCACCTCGCACAGTTAAGGCTGGCGAGGCAGTGTTTGTGCCAACCGAAGTTTTGTTACCTGGCTTAAAACGTTTGCTCGATGTGCGACGCGTGGTGGGTTTGCGCAATCCAGCGCATAGCTTGGTCAAACTGATGAACCCCGTGGTCGGCAAGACCTTGTTGGTTAGTAGTTACACACATCCTGAATACGCCCTGTCCATGGCCGCGACGTTTGAGTTGACCGGTGAGCGCGCGCTTTTGTTGCGTGGCACGGAGGGCGAGGCGGTAGCAGATGCGCGGCGTTGTCCGCCAATGGAAGCGTTTGTTAACGGGCAACGCACGTCTTTGGTCGAGGGACAATCGGGGCCACTGACACGTTTACCTGATTGGCCTAGCGCGATTGATCCAGATACCACTGCGCGTTACAACGCGGCGGTTTTGAATGGCGAGTTAGCGGTTCCTGAATCTTTGAAGCGGCAAGTACAAGCGGTTTTGCAAGCGATACAACTATGACTTCTCTTACTTCTTCACAACCCCACGTCTATTTAGTCGGCTCTGGCCCAGGAGATCCTGAGTTGTTGACATTCAAAGCAGCGAAAGCCATTGCTGCTGCAACTGTGTTGCTGGTCGACGATTTGGTGAGCGACGCTGTGTTGGCGCATGCTGTACCTACTGCACGCATCGTTCACGTGGGTAAGCGTGGTGGTTGTCAATCGACACCGCAAGCCTTCATCCAAAAGTTGATGGTGCAAGAGGCGCTTGCGGGTGAATGTGTGGTGCGCCTCAAAGGTGGCGACCCATTTATTTTTGGGCGCGGTGGCGAAGAGGTTGAATACCTACAAGCAAATGGTGTGGCAGTAACGGTGGTCAACGGCATTACGGCTGGATTAGCTGGTGTGAGTTCGCTGGGTGTTTCGCTGACGCACCGCGAGCATGCGCATGGCGTGGTGTTTGTTACTGGGCACGCCAAGTCAGGCGATGGGGTCGATTGGGTCGCCCTCTCACGCACTGCCGCGCAGGCCAAACTCACTTTGGTGATTTATATGGGTATTCG
>JBAXNJ010000418.1:0-1905 GCA_037133815.1 Betaproteobacteria bacterium | reverse complement strand
AGCCCATTTCCTTACGATGATGAAGTCGACCCCGATCTTATTAACGCTGGCAAGCAAACCGTCACCACCATCAAAGGCTCAGCGATTTTTGGCAGCGACCAATCTTTCGCCATGATCCGTGGCGGCAAGATCAATTTGTCGATCTTGGGTGCCATGCAGGTCAGCGAAAAGGGCGATCTCGCCAACTGGATGATTCCTGGCAAGATGATCAAAGGCATGGGCGGTGCGATGGACTTGGTTGCTGGCGTCAAACGCGTGGTCGTCTTGATGGAACACGTCGCCAAAAAGAAAGACGGCACTGAAGATCTCAAAATCTTGCCTCAGTGCACCTTGCCGCTCACAGGTGTGGGCGTGGTCGACTTGATCATCACCGACCTCGCGGTGATGGATGTCACGCCTCAGGGCCTCAAAGTGGTTGAACTCGCGCCTGGCGTGACGCGCGAGCTTTTACAAAGTAAGACGGGGGTTGCCCTTATTTAAGCCTGAGCAACCGCTTGCTTGACAACTTTGCCTCTTCAGGCAAAGTTGTCAAAGGTCTTTTTCGAAGGCTTATTTTGAAATATCGCCCAAACAAAGGTACTTCATTTCCAGATATTCATCCATGCCGTGGCTCGAACCTTCACGTCCTAATCCTGATTGTTTGACACCACCAAACGGCACGTGTTCGGTAGCGATGACGCCTACGTTGATGCCCACCATGCCGTACTCCAAAGCCTCGCTGACGCGGAAGATGCGACCCACATCGCGGCTATAGAAATAGCTCGCTAAGCCAAACTCGGTATTGTTAGCAGCGTCAATCGCCTCTTGGTCTTTATGAAACCGAAACACTGGTGCAAAGGGGCCAAAAGTTTCTTCTTTGGCGCACAGCATGTCAGCTGTGGCACCTGAAATCACGGTGGGTTCAAAAAACTGGCCACTCAACTTCTTGCCACCAACAAGCACCTTACCGCCTTTGGCAATCGCGTCTTGCACATGGCGTTCGACTTTTTGAACGGCGGCGTCTTCGATCAATGGTCCTTGAACAACACCATCTTCAAAACCGTTACCAACTTTTAGTGCTTTGACTTTGGCGGCAAATTTTTCGACAAACTGGTCGTACACCTTGTCTTGCACATAGATGCGGTTGGCGCAGACACAGGTTTGTCCTGCATTGCGGTATTTGCTAGCCATCGCGCCTTCGACAGCGCTGTCGATATCGGCGTCGTCAAACACGATGAAGGGTGCGTTGCCACCCAATTCGAGCGCGAGTTTTTTGATGCTCGGCGCAGATTGCGCCATCAAAATGCGACCGACTTCGGTAGAGCCTGTGAAGCTGATGTGACGGACCGTGTCGCTGGCGCAAAACACTTTACCTACCGCGATGCTGTTGTCGCTGTCTGCCGTCAAGATATTCAATACCCCAGCAGGAATACCAGCGCGCACAGCCAATTCAGCGGCGGCCAGTGCAGTCAAAGGCGTAAGTTCTGCGGGTTTGATCACTACAGGGCAACCTGCTGCCAAAGCGGGTGCGACTTTGCGGGTGATCATGGCGAGGGGGAAGTTCCAGGGAGTGATGGCTGCGCACACGCCAATCGCTTGCTTGATGACCAACAATCGGCGGTTGTTGTCGAACTGGGGCAGGGTTTCGCCATTGACACGTTTGGCTTCTTCGGCATACCACTCGACAAAACTCGCACCGTAGGCAACTTCGCCTTTGGCCTCGGCAAAAGGCTTGCCTTGATCGGCCGTCATGATGCGACCGAGATCTTCTTGGTTGGCCATCAATAAATCGAACCATTTGCGCAAAATGGCGCTGCGTTCTTTGCCTGTTTTGGCTTTCCATGGGCCCCAAGCGGTGTTAGCGGCGGCAATCGCAGCTTCGGCTTCGGCGGGGCCAAGGTTTGCTACATCGGCGAGTTTTTTGCC
>JBAXNJ010000417.1:0-1927 GCA_037133815.1 Betaproteobacteria bacterium | reverse complement strand
TTTTGCAAAAGCTGCGTTGACCGATCCTATGGGCGCTGTACCTCGCAGAATTTGTTCTGTTTGCGCGACGGTTTCAATCGCTTGGTGTTCAATGGCTTGTGGTGTTAAACCACCGATGTGGGGTGTAGCGATCACAAGGGGGTGCTTTGCCAACATAGGGCTTGGCATTTGATCCGGCGCTCTTCCAACGTCTAGGGCTGCACCTGCCAAATGTCCACTGTCTAAAGACTCAAGCAAAGCTTCTTCATCCACCAAATTCCCGCGGGATGGATTGATAAAGAATGCACCTTGTTTCATTTTTACAAAAGTTGCGGCATTGAATAAGTTTTCTGTAGTTGCATTGGCAACTGCTAAGCACACCACAAAATCAGACTGAGCGAGCAACTCTGGCAAATCCAACATCTGCACGCCTTCATCACCGCTTGTAACAAATGGGTCGTACGCGCTCACATGCATACCTAAACTTTGTGCAATGCGACATACATTGCGCCCAATATGTCCATAGCCAACGACGCCGAGATTCGCGCCGCGCAATTGGCGCCCCATAGGTGCGATAGGAAACTGTCCTGATTGGTAGATGGCTCGGGCTTGGCTGATGCCGCGCGCCAAATCAACCATAACGCCAATAACCCACTCTGCAACAGCAGGGCCAAAGCCAGGACTGGCTTGGGTGACCAAAATCCCTTGTTCGCTGGCAGCTTCTACGTCAATGGTGCGAATATCCACCGCACACCGAACTACTGCAACCACCTCTTGCATAGCAGCCAATACCTGGCGGTCAAAGGGTGTTTGGCGGTAAGCAATGACCACAGCACAATCTTCTATGTACTGCAATAAAGCGTCACCCTCTAAATCGTCTTGCGTGGGATTGCACCGCACCCGCGCAATTTTTTGTAATTGCGCTAGCGCGGTTTGACCGAAATAGGTATCAAATTTGTGCGTAGGGTGGGTGATGAATACCGTTTGCATGCATGTTTCTACAACAGACCCGGCAACCACAAAGACAGTGCAGGCACATAAGTCACCAAGAGCAAGGCCATGCACATCGCGCCATAAAAGGGCCAAAGTTCTTTAGAGACTTGCTCCATCGTGACCTTACCCACTGCGCAACCTACGAATAGTGTGGGACCGACCGGAGGTGTGATCAAGCCAATGCCTAAATTCAAGATCATGACCATTCCAAAATGCACGGGATGAATTCCTAATTTGGCAATGACGGGCATGAAGATGGGTGTGCAGATCAATAACATCGGCGCCAAATCCATGAAGGTGCCCAGAAGCAGCAACAAGATGTTGACCATGAAAAGAAATGCGTACTTGTTGTCTGAGATGCTCAAGAAGAAGTAGGTGATCTTGGCTGGAATTTGCATCAAGGTCATCATGTAGCCGAATGCTACAGAAAAACCAATCAACATCATCACCATCGACACCGTCTTCACAACACGATGCACCATGCGGGGCAATTCGCTCCAGTGGTAATCACGATAGACCAAGAAAGTGACCAAGAAGGCGTAGACGCATGCAACGGCTGCAGATTCAGTCGGCGTAAAAACACCCGACAAAATTCCACCCATGATGATGACGATGGTGACCAAGCCCCACAGCGCATCGGTCACGATTTTGGGAATGTCTTTTAAAGCGACTGGTTCACCCTTTGGGTAGTCTCTTTTGTGTGATGTCCAAAGCACCAAACCAATCAAGCACAAACCAAATAGCAGTCCGGGCAAGATGCCCGCTAAAAACAAATGGGCCACAGAAACTGTGCCACCTGCTGCCACTGCATAAATTACCGCGTTGTGTGATGGTGGTATGAGCAACGCCTGCACCGAACCACAAATCGTCACATTGGTGGCAAAGACGCGCGGGAAACCGGCCTTGACCATTTGCGGAATCATCACCGAACCAATCGCCGAGGTGTCTGCTACAG
>JBAXNJ010000416.1:0-1961 GCA_037133815.1 Betaproteobacteria bacterium | reverse complement strand
TTGCTGCTGGTGTTGCCACTCATCAATTGCAAATAGTCGACAACGATCAAACCCAATTTGCCACAGGTACGTGCGAGTCGACGTGCGTTAGCGCGCAGTTCCATAGGTGTGAGGCTTGGTGTTTCGTCAATGTGCAACGATATATTGCGCAACTTCTCTATGGCCTCTGTTAAACGCGGCCATTCTTCTTGATTTAATTTGCCCGTGCGAAGACGTTGCTGGTCAATGCGTCCAATGGAGCCAACAATACGAATGGCTAATTGCGAAGCGCCCATTTCCATGGAGAACACTGCGACTGGGAGTCCTTCATTCAAAGCCACGTGCTCGGCAATATTGATGGCTAACGCCGTTTTGCCCATAGACGGACGCGCAGCAAGCACGATCAAATCGCCAGCCTGCATGCCAGAGGTCATTTTGTCGAAGTCAACAAATCCGGAGGCCACGCCAGTAATGTCGTTTGGATTTTTTGACATTTCATCCACTCGTCCCATCAAATCCACAGCTAACTCTTGCATGCTTTGAAAACCCTGCTTAAGGCGGGAACCCTCCTCACCGATTTGGAAGATTTTTTGCTCTGCCTCGTCCAAGATTTGCGGGACGGGTTTGCCTTGCGTGTTGAATGCGTTGGTTGCTATCTCATCACTGGCAGTGACAAGTTTGCGCAAAATAGCTCGCTCGCGCACGATTTCTGCATAACGACGGATATTGCTTGCACTAGGTACATATTGCGCCAGCGAATTCAAATATCCAAGGCCACCCACTTCTTCAGCTTTGCCAATCGACTGCAAATGCTCGTAAACGGTGATGACATCCGCAGGACGCAAGGCATTGACAAGCGCATGAATCGCCGTATACACCAGCCGATGCTCATAACGATAAAACACACCTTCCGACAGCAAGTCTGCCACCTGTTCCCACGACTTGTTGTCTAGTAATAAGCCACCCAAGACACTCGACTCCGCCTCCATCGAATGCGGAGGTATGCGCAGTTGCGCAATTTGCTGGTCGGCTGAAAAGCCTTCGTCGAAGTTGGATAGAACGGCTGACATGGTGTATTCGTAAAACGTACATCCTAAGCCCTGACAAGCTCAAAACCTGAGGATAAAGCTGTGGATAAGCGGTGTGTTTCTTGGGGAAATCAAAAGAAAAGCCGCTCAAAAGAGCGGCTTCACGGTCAGCACTTCAGCTTTTATTAAGCTGTTTCGCCATAGACCGATACAGTGATGTCGACCACCACGTCGGTGTGCAAAGCCACGCTTACCGTGCTGTCACCTACCAGCTTAATAGGGCCTGTGGGCATACGGATTTGTGACTTAGCAACTTCGTAGCCGTTTTTAGTCAACTCTTCGGCAATGTCGAAGTTGGTAACCGAACCGAACAAACGACCGTCCACGCCTGCTTTTTGGCTGAGCTTGATGGAGGTACCACTGAGCTTTTCGCCTTGGGCTTGGGCTGCCGCCAATTTGGCTGAAGCTACTTTTTCTAATTCGGCGCGGCGCACTTCGAATTCTTTGATGGCCGACTCAGTGGCGCGACGGGCTTGGCCTGAAGGGATCAAAAAGTTGCGAGCGTAACCGTCTTTGACTTTGACAACTTCGCCAAGGTTTCCAAGGTTAACTACCTTGTCGAGAAGAATAATTTGCATAGTCGTTTCTCCTTAGATATTGTGCTGGTCGCTGTACGGGACCAAAGCCAAGAAGCGTGCACGTTTGATGGCGGTGTTGAGTTGACGTTGGTAAATCGCACGGGTGCCGGTCAAACGGGCAGGAATGATCTTGCCGTTTTCAGCGATGAAGTCACGCAAGGTGTCTACATCTTTGTAGTCGATTTCTTCTACGCCAGTGACTGTGAAGCGGCAAAAACGCTTGCGCTTAAACAAAAGCGATTGGGTATTGCGCTTAGGGCGCTTGTCTTTGTTGAATTTCTTAAATGTGGCCATGATCGGGCATCCTATGAAATGT
>JBAXNJ010000415.1:0-1964 GCA_037133815.1 Betaproteobacteria bacterium | reverse complement strand
GTATAAGACCGTACCCTATGATCCCGAGCGGGATTTTGCACCCATCGGTGAACTTGCTGCGGCCCCGGACATGTTTGTCGCACATCCTAAGGCAAACATCAAAAGCATCCCTGAGTTGGTGGCCTATGCGCGGGCTAATCCAGACAAACTTAACTACGCCTCGGCAGGTGCGGGTACCTCTCCACATTTGGCTGGTGAGTTGTTGAAGCTTCGCGAAAAAATTGGCATTGAACATGTAGCGTATGGTGGTGCCGGACCCGCCATCACTGCAGTTTTATCGGGTACACCAGAGATCGGCTCTTTTTTCTTGCCTCCTGTGCAGCCCCATGTGAAGGCGGGAACCATGCGACCGCTCGCAGTTGCTTCAAGCCAGCGTTGGTACAACATGCCGGATGTTCCGACGATGATCGAACTTGGCTATGCGGACTTCATATCCGAGACGGTCATCCTTTTTGCTGCACCTATAAAGACTCCGACCGCAATTGTGCAGCGATTGGAACAGGAAACGATACGTGCGCTGCAAAGTCCAGAGGTCAAGCTACGCGCGGAAGAGCTTGGATACAGAATTCTGGGTCTTGGTGCTGCTTCTCTGGGAACTCGTACAACAAAAGAAGTGGGCTTTTACAAAAAGCTTGTTACTGATGCAAAGATTCAACCGCAATGATATTGATACATTGGTCCCACTTCATCAATTAAGTTGACCTTTAAGTTATTCTGAATCTAATTAATAAACAGGGCTGAACGTAGGCATGCCTATCCAGATTTGGAATACTTGCAGACAACTTAAAACGTCTCGCCAATATTAACTGTGTCGAGATCGTAATTAACGATATTACTCATAAGTGTCTCGCCTTCTTCAAGTTTGACATAGGCCAATGCAAAGGAAATCTAGCCTGCTTTTGTTTATAAACTATCACAGGTCATAACTGTTTGTTGAATGATGTACGACACGGTTTTCGCTTAGCGATAGAAGTGTCGCTTCAAAACTTGCAACGACTTGAAATATTTCTTCGGGTGCGATGGGATAGGGTTCACCCATTGTGATGGCTCTTGCAAACGCGTCATTGTTATTTAAAATGGCGTCAGTTTTATCAAAGGTTTGTATTTGTGTTGAACCATCTAATTGATGAACAAATAGTTGATCTTCCCCGCGAGCTTCTGCAGATGCTTTTGTTCCATAAACTTGGAATCGCCAAAACATGGGAGAAGCTCGCACGGTAGTGATGTTAGATGTGATACCGTTGTTATGCTGCATGAAGGCGGCTAGCACATCCAAAGGATCTGGCGCCGTTTGTTGCGAAACCCAATTCGCATGGATCCAAGAGATAGGTCCCGCCAAGCTGACAACGGCATCGAGCATGTGAACCCCTGTAGCCGTTAAGGGTCCTCCAGGTGTCTCCTTCGTGTCAGCTCTCCATGGTGCATATTTGGCTTTGGAGTTGGCGTTACTAAAACTGCCTTCTATATGGAGAATTTTTCCCAACTGATTGGTCTGAGTCATTGCCCGAAGCGCTTTCATGCTGGGGTAATACCGTCGGTTGTTGCCGATACCCAATTGAACGCCATGCTCTTGACACGCTTGGATGGCTTTCAGAGCATCCTTTTGGTTCATTGCTAATGGCTTTTCGCACAGAACGTGTTTTCCCGCTTTTGCTGCTGCCACAACTTGACTGACATGAAGTGAGTGAGGTGTAGCCAAGACGACAGCGTGAATAGTTGAGTCTTGTAACATGTCCTCGAGAGAAGTTGATAGTGAAAGCTGATGTTGTTGAGCAAATGAAAGGGACTCGTCGTATTCGAGACTAACCGCATGGGTAAATCGCATATGTTTACTTCGACCTTGTACCGCTTCAACGATTCTTCTACCCCACCAACCGAGTCCAACAATGGCTGTATTTAACATGGGTTGCAGTCCTTTTTATGTTGATCTATTTTCAAACGCAGATCGTAACAACGTATATGAC
>JBAXNJ010000414.1:0-1973 GCA_037133815.1 Betaproteobacteria bacterium | reverse complement strand
ATATAGGATTTTCCTATATCACACCAAGACCAAAGCACTATAAACAAGACAGCTCCAAACAAGAGGAGTTTAAAAAAAAATCTAGCACAACAAGTGAAGGAAAACCCCCAGGAATTTGAAGTGTTTTTCTTTGATGAGGCGAGATTTGGCACTCATTCCAAAATTGGTCATGGGCGAAGCACAAAACTTTCCTGAGATTGCTAACTTCTACCACGCTGAGGTCATTGAGCCTGGTATCGGGCTGATCCGTCGCATCTTGCAACGCGGCATTGACTGCGGTGAATTTCGCAAAATCGACCTTGATCAAGCAGTGCACACGGTGTATGCACCGATGATTTTCTTAATGATGTGGAAAAACTCAATGGGTCTCTGCACCGCAGGTACCCCCATCCACCCCGAACGTTTTATCGATATGCAAGTGGACGTTTTGCTCCACGGCATGACTATTTAAAGCAGTGATATGCAAATCAGCTCCCTCAAATTGACCCCAAAACGCATCGTCATAGCACTCGTTGTGATTGCATTAGCTGGAGGTGTCTGGCGTGCACTGTCTGCCAAAAAGACCCAGCAACTTGCTGCTACTGATGCAGCGCAAACACAAGGACAAATCGAGTTCTCACAGAACGATGTCTTTACCGCCGAGGTGAGAGAAATAACCCAAGGCTTAGGGGTCTCTGGCACGGTCAAGGCCTTGAACTACGCGGTTATCAAAGCGCGTGTTGCTGGCGAAGTGAAAGAAATCACAGTGCGTGAAGGTGACGCTGTCACGGCTGGGCAAGTTTTGGCGCGTATTGATCCTGTGGAGTACCAGCGTCGCTTTGAACAAGCGCAAGAACAAGCTAGCGCAGCTAAGTCACAAATGGAAATCGCCCAACGCCAGTGGGACACCAACAAAGCTTTAGTCGACCAAGGCTTTATTTCTAAAACTGCGTTAGACAACTCATTGGCCTCTTTTCAAGGAGCAGTCGCTAGCCATAAAGCGGCCATTGCTGGTGCAGATGTGGCACGTAAATCTTTAGACGATTCGGTCTTGCGTGCGCCTTTTTCTGGTGTCATTGCTGTGCGCGCGGCCCAACGTGGTGAACGTGTTGGCATTGATGCAAGAGTTTTAGAGTTGGTAGATTTGCGCCAACTTGAAGTAGAAGCGCCACTCAGTCCCAGCGATTCATTGGACGTCAAGATGGGGCAAACAGCCCGACTTCAAATAGAAGACCGCGCAGATCTGATAACAGCGCATGTGACCCGTATGAGCCCAAGCGCACAGGCTGGCAGTCGCAGTGTTTTTGTATACCTCACCTTAGATCAACCTGCAGGATTGCGCCATGGTTTATTCGCCAAAGGCACTTTGGGGCTTATGAATTCACAAGTGTTGGCAGTTCCCCTGACAGCGGTGCGCACCGATCACCCTAGCCCTTATGTGCAGGTGGTTGAAAAAGTTGGCGAAGCAATGCAAGTGCGGCATCAAACCGTAGAGATGGGTATCCGAGGAAATGATGCATCCGGCAAAGACCCACAAGATTGGGTGGCGGTAAAAGGCCTTCCTGTAGGTAGCGTTGTTTTAAAAGGTCAGGTGGGGGCCATGCGTGAAGGGATGGCAGTTCGTTTCACGACAGCAAGTCCAACAGCTTCATCCCCCGCGACCTCAGTCTTCACGCCTGCAGCCTCAGCGCCGCGCTAAATCAGTTTATTACGACGCACCATGTGGTTCACCAAAGTTAGCCTGAAAAATCCAGTCTTTGCGACGATGGTGATGCTTGCATTTGTAGTGCTGGGTTTGTTCTCGTACCAACGGCTGAAGATTGACCAATTTCCTAATATTGACTTGCCTGTGGTGGTTGTTAGCACTGAATATCCAGGTGCCTCACCAGAAATTGTTGAAAGTGAAGTCACCAAAAAAGTAGAAGAAGCTGTCAATTCCATTGCAGGCATCAATGCGCTCACTTCGCGCAGCTATGAAGGTATGTCTGTAGTAG
>JBAXNJ010000413.1:0-1975 GCA_037133815.1 Betaproteobacteria bacterium | reverse complement strand
AAGCGATACCAATAGTCTGTGCTGGGCTGCAGTGACTGCACCAGCAGATGCACGCTGTGGCCGCGGCTTGCGTCTGTTGTGATTTTTGCCATTTGTACACGTTGCTTTAGCGCACTGTCAGCAAACAACTCAACCGTCACGTCGACAGGATCATTGCCTGAGGCTTCGCGGTCTTGCTCATCAACTAGCAGGCGTGTCCACAAAACAAGCGATTCAGCGCGTGGTCGGCCGCTGGCCACGCCCAAGGCAAAAGGGTTGATGCGCCAAGGCCTTAGTCGGTCAGCAGGCGCAGCAACTGCTTGCATCCATGGCAAAAGGGCCAGACTTAATGCGCTGCGTTGCAAATAGCTATTGAATTCTCTTCTTTTCATATTAATCTGTAGTTGAAGCAATGCATGTTAAGTTCAATACATGACAGAAAGAAGATTACAACTCGATTTTTTAGCCATTGCGCTGCTCTTATCTTGCTGTGTGTTTTGGGGTTTCCAGCAAGTCTTGGTTAAAGCTACGTTGACGGAGGTGCCGCCTGTTTTACAGGCAAGTTTGCGATTTATGGGTGCCACGGTCATGTTGTGGATTTGGTGCCGTTTTCGCGGGATGGCGCTTTTTGGGCCAGATGGCACGCTCAAAGCGGGTTTTGTCGCTGGGCTTTTATTTTGCGCTGAGTTTGTTTGTATTTATTTAGGCCTGCAACACACAAGTGCGTCGCGACTGACTATCTTTTTATACACAGCACCATTTTGGGTGGCCTTATTGCTGCCCATCTTTGTGAAAACGGAGCGATTAGCTTTGATGCAGTGGATGGGTATGTTGCTCGCATTTGCTGCGGTTACCTTTGCGCTGCAAGATGGCATCCATCAAAATAAAGGGCCTGATTCATCAGCCATTTGGTGGCTAGGTGATGCATTGGCTTTAACCGCCGGAGCGTTGTGGGGATTGACCACTGTCGTGATTCGCAGCTCTTCACTCATAAAGATTAGCCCAGAGAAGCTCCTCTTTTACCAAGTGGCCATCAGTGCTGCGCTTTTGCCTTTCGTGTCATTGCAACTTGGCGAGACATGGAGTTTGAGCTGGAGTGTTTTTGCTGTGACATCGATCGTGCTGCAAACCGTTGTGGGTGCATTTGCCAGCTACCTGGTTTGGATGTGGTTGCTGGGACTCTACCCCGCCACTAAACTCAGCGCTTTTGCTTTTTTCACGCCCGTTTTTGCTTTACTGTTTGGCGCTTGGTGGTTGGGCGAAGCCATCACGCCTAGCCTGGTAGCGGCATTAGCTGGTGTTGCGGCGGGTATCGTCTTGGTTAATAAAAAGCCAATTTCTTAGACAAGGCTAACAGCGTATTTAGTTAGCAAACGCTGCAATACCCGTTTGCGCACGACCCAAAATCAGTGCATGGATATCGTGCGTGCCTTCGTAGGTATTGACCACTTCAAGGTTGACCAAATGACGGGCCACACCAAACTCATCGCTGATACCGTTGCCACCCATCATGTCGCGCGCCATACGTGCGATATCTAATGCTTTGCCGCACGAGTTGCGCTTCAAGATCGACGTGATTTCTACGCTCGCAGTGCCCTCGTCTTTCATACGGCCTAAACGCAAGCAACCTTGCAAGCCTAATGCAATTTCAGTTTGCATATCGGCCAATTTTTTCTGGATCAATTGGTTAGCCGCCAATGGACGACCAAACTGTTTGCGGTCTAAGGTGTATTGGCGTGAGCGAAACCAACAATCTTCCGCTGCACCTAGTGCGCCCCATGCAATGCCGTAGCGTGCACTGTTCAAGCACGTGAATGGGCCTTTCAAGCCTTGCACTTCAGGGAAAGCGTTTTCTTCTGGAATAAAGACCGAGTCCATCACGATCTCGCCTGTGATGGATGCGCGCAAGCCCACCTTGCTGTGGATTGCGGGAGCACTCAGACCTTTCATGCCTTTTTCTAAGATGAATCCGCGGATCGGACCCACAGTTCCGTTT
>JBAXNJ010000412.1:0-1975 GCA_037133815.1 Betaproteobacteria bacterium | reverse complement strand
AGTCAACGCGTCCGCGCCTGGATTTACCAAATCGCTTTAATTGGCATGCTGATTGTCTTAGTGGGTTGGTTGTTGCATAACACCCTCGGCAACATGCGTATGCGTGGCATTCAAAGTGGTTTTGACTTTCTGCTGGATCCCGCAGGATTCGATATCGGTGAAAGCATGTTTACTTTCAACTCTACACAAACCTATGGACAAGCATTCTTAGTCGGACTGATGAATACCTTACGCGTGTCTTTGATCGCGATTGTGATTTGCACGCTATGGGGCACTGTGTTGGGTATTGGCAGACTCTCAGGCAACGCCCTTGCTCGGGGACTGTGTTATGCCTACACCGAATTTTTTCGCAATATTCCGCTATTGCTTCAATTGCTCATGTGGTACGTAGTGTTGGTCGAACTCATGCCAGACACAGAGACGCCCTTGCATTTTCGTGACTGGGTGTTTTTAAGCAAAGAGGGGCTTGCATTGCCATGGCTCATGTCAGACGGATTGACTTTGACACCTGAATTTTTGGCTTTAACTTGGGGTCTTGCTCTCTACACATCCGCTTTTGTGGCCGAGGTGATTCGTTCTGGCATTCAGTCTGTACCCTTTGGTCAAGTTGAAGCGGCGCTGAGTATTGGTTTGTCACCTTGGCAAAGATTGCGCTTAGTGGTGTTGCCCCAAGCTTTGCGCTTGATAGTGCCACCCTTGACTAACCAATATTTAAATGCGATCAAAAATTCATCCCTAGCAGTCGCAATTGGCTATCCAGATTTGGTCAGTATTTCAAACACCTCCTTGAACCAAACAGGACGTGCAGTGGAATGCATCGCGATTGTGATGGCGGTTTATCTGACGCTGTCATTGCTTACCGCTAGCGGGATGAATTATTTCAATCGCCGTGCAGCCTTGAAAGAGCGGTAATGCACCACCACGCAAGCAATTTGCTACCCGCTCGACAACCGCCTTCACACAACATCGGAGTTGTGCTGTGGGCTAAGCACAACTTATGGGGAACGCCGGCTAGTGCAATCACCTCGGTACTGCTTGTTCTACTCTTGCTGTGGACTATTCCATCACTACTGGAATGGTCTGTATTCCATGCAGTTTTCTTAGCAGACGCAGACCAATGCCAGGCAGCACGTGATATCGGCGCATGCTGGGGCGTAGTGGCAGAAAAATACCGCTCGATATTGTTTGGGCGCTATCCCTTTGATGCTCAGTGGCGGCCTCTGCTGGCAACCCTTGCGCTTACTTTACTGTTGGTGATGAGTTGTCGGCCTACATCATGGAATCGCTATTTAGCAGTTGCGTGGATATGCGTATGGCTGTTGTTTTTCGCTTTGATGGGCGGCGGCAAATGGTTTGGCGTTCCCACAGGGCTTGTCTACATCCCTACAGACCAGTGGGGCGGTTTGCCCTTGACGATGATGTTGGCTACTTTATCTATCACGCTGGCGTTTCCATTGGCTATTTTGGTGGCACTCGGACGTCGAAGCTCAATGCCCGCCATGCGCAGCATATGCATTGTTTATGTGGAACTGGTCCGTGGTGTACCTTTGATCTCCGTGCTGTTCATGGCTAGTTTTATGCTGCCGTTGTTATTGCCTACTGGCACATCACCCGATGTATTGATTCGCGTGCTCGTTGGCATCACATTGTTTTCTGCCGCCTACACCGCAGAAATTGTGCGCGGAGGTTTGCAAGCGATCCCACGTGGACAAATAGAAGCCGCTTACACCTTGGGTTTAAGTTACTGGCAAACACAACGACAGGTCGTATTACCGCAAGCTTTAGCGCATGTAGTGCCTAGTTTGATGAACAATTTCATCGCGATTTTCAAAGACACTTCTTTGGTGACTATTGTGAGTTTGTATGAGTTGTCTGGCGCGCTTGGATTGGCCATCAGTGGCGACCCCAATTGGCGCCCCTTCAAAATAGAAGCCTACCTCTTCATTACCCTGATTTATTTCTGTATTTGCTTTGC
>JBAXNJ010000411.1:0-1983 GCA_037133815.1 Betaproteobacteria bacterium | reverse complement strand
ACTTGCCAAGCTTGCAGTTTACGAGAAACGCGACGGCCAATCAGCATGCCGCTGATCATGGCGCCTACAAAACTAATGGTTTCAACAACCGGCAACTCGGCGCCTGCAAGTAATGCGTTGACAACGCCACCACTTCCCACCAAAGTAATGACGAACAATGACGTTGCCACAATACCTGGCAATGCCAAATGGGTGAAACGTCGCATCAAAGGCACAATTAAAAAACCACCGCCCACGCCTAGCAAGCCCGTCATCAGTCCTGTCAAGATACCAATGGCTGCCAATACCAATGCAGCCACAGGCGTCCAAATAAATTTTCCAGTTTCGTTGCTAATAAAAGCTAAGCGCAACGCGTCTTCTTCTAGATTGATATTGGTTTGTTTTGATTGTTTGTAAAAGCGCCAAGATACCGCTAGCATGAGTAAGGCAAAGCCTCCCATTAGCAAAAATTGCGGTAAAAGATGTGCCCAATATTGCCCCAACCGCGTCATTGGAATTCCGCAAACCGCCATCAACATGGCGGCTTTGTAGCGAACTAGTCCATGCTTGAATCCATCGATAGCACCCACTGCGGCGCCTGCAGCCACAGCAATTAGCGCCACAGGTGCGGACTGCTGCATGGTCCAGTGCATGCCTGCAACCAACACAGGTACGGCCAAAATACCACCGCCAGCACCAGTCAATCCCATGATGGCGCCTATAAAAATACCCAGAACTAGAACAAGGGTCACGCAGCGCCCCTTAATTGACTGCCATTCCTATTGCATGCGCTAAACACTTGCAAACGGTTTAGTTTGCGTGGAGTTAGATTACAGGGAGATGGCAGAGATGTCATAGCCAGCGTTGGCCGCTATTTGCACCAGAGACGCCCTATCCATAGTTTTGGCATTTGAAAGGGCCCACAAAGTTGTGCAGCGCATGCCCGAGCGGCAGTAAGCCAAAACAGGCTTAGGTAATTCTTCCAACATCTTGCCAAACTCTTGGCCTAACTGAGGCGTTACCGCGCCAGACACTGCTGGCAAATAACGAATAGGTAAATTGGCTTTGATAGCCGCTTGCTCAATGTCTTTGAAAGCGGGTTGTCCGGGAACTTCGCCATCAGGTCGATTGCATATGATGGATTTGAATCCTGCTTTAGTTATGTCAGAGACATTATTTTTGGTGATTTGGTCTGCCACCGATAGTTGATCGCTAATCTTTTTGATCTTCACGCTTTACTCCTTGTGATTCGATTGGATTCATCAGCCTACTTTAATTTATTTTGTCTGGGAGCCGCGGCGATTAAACATTTCAAACAATTGCATACCTATCACCATGAATACGACAAACAAAACACCTTTGACTTGACCCGATGCCAGCGACACGAGCCCAGGGCCTGGGCAAAACCCAGCTAAGCCCCAACCCGCACCGAACAAGACAGCACCAATCACCAGGGGCTTATCGATTTGGTTGCTTTTAGGTAAATGCAAGGTGCCGCCTAAAAAGTTGACAGTTCTTTTCTTGGTAAATGCAAATGCAAAAAAACCAACCGCAATAGCACCCGCCATCACCAAAGCAAGAGAAGGATCCCAAGCACCAAAAATATCTAAAAACCCAATGACCTTTCCTGGATCGGTCATGCCGGAGAGTATGAGGCCTAAGCCAAATAACAAGCCGATTAAAAATTCACTGATTCTGTGTTGCATATCTATTCTTTTTAAAAAGCGTGACGTAGCAGGTAGACCACCAAAAAACCCAAGCCCATAAATGTCAGCGTAGAGACCAAAGAGCGTGGTGACAGCCGTGAGAGCCCGCATACACCATGCCCGCTGGTACAACCCGACCCATAGCGTGTGCCAAACCCTACCAATAAACCAGCAATGGCTATCGCTATGTAGCCTGCCTCAATACGAGGTGCTTCCATATAGCCAGAGGGCAATAAAAGCGCGCTCACAAAAGGCGCAGCAGCAATACCCAGTAGGAACGCAATACGCCATCCGATAT
>JBAXNJ010000410.1:0-1983 GCA_037133815.1 Betaproteobacteria bacterium | reverse complement strand
GCGTTTTCAAAATCAATGGGGTTGACCTTGTGCGGCATAGTGCTCGAACCAATCTCGCCGGCTTTCAAACTTTGTTTGAAATAACCTAACGATACATAGCCCCACACATCGCGTGACCAATCTATCAATATGGTGTTGGTACGGGCAATCGCGTCAAATAACTCAGCCATGTAGTCATGCGGCTCGATCTGAATGCTGTAAGCCTGAAAACTAAGACCGAGTCCAACAGGCGCAGGAGTCTCGATTACGCGTTGGCTAAATGCTTCCCAATCAAATTCAGGCCAAGCACTTAAATGGGCGTTGTAATTGCCTACAGCGCCGTTCATCTTGGCAAGAATGGTCACCTTGGCGATCCGCTCGCGCCCAGCACGCAAACGCATCACGACGTTGGCAATCTCTTTGCCTACGGTGGTGGGGCTAGCTGTTTGACCATGTGTACGACTCAACATAGGTAGATCGGCATACATATGCGCCATATCGCGCAATTTGGTAATGATGGCGTCGAGCATCGGCAGTACCACTTGCTCACGGCTTGTCTGCAATTGCAAAGCATGGCTGGTGTTGTTGATGTCTTCGCTGGTGCAAGCAAAGTGCACAAACTCAGCGCTGTGCTCTAGTTCTTTTTTAACACCTGCATTAGGGCAGGCTTTGAATTTGTCTTTGATCCAATACTCGACCGCTTTCACATCGTGGTTGGTTTTTTTCTCAATCTCTTTGATGGCAAGTGCATCTTCAGTCGAAAAATTTGTAACTAGAGCTACTAGATATTTACGGGCGTCAGCACTTAATGGTGCGAATTCAGTAAACCCTGCATCGCTGAGTGCAGCAAACCAAGCCAGTTCGACTTGCACGCGGCGGTGCATATAACCTTGCTCACTCATCAAAGGGCGTAATGTGGCGAGCTTGGCCGCATAGCGACCGTCTAATGGTGACAAAGCCGTCACTTGGGTCATGTTGGATGTAAACGTCATTACCTGATTTTAGGCGCAGCACTCTATCGGCAAGGTATGCCCGAACTCTTTAAAATATAGTGATCTCCATTTTGAAATTGTTTATGAAGCTTATTGGCGCAATCACGAGTCCCTATGTCCGCAAAGTGCGCATTGTTATGGCCGAGAAAAAACTGGAATACCAGTTTGTCACTGAAGACGTATGGGCAGCAGATACGGTCATGGCCCAATACAACCCTCTAGGAAAAGTTCCCTGTTTGGTGATGGAAGGTGGCGAAGCCTTGTTTGACTCGCGCGTCATCGTTGAATATGTAGACACTTTGTCACCCGTTGGAAAACTGATTCCAGCCAACGGACGTGAACGTGCTGAAGTTAAAACTTGGGAAGCTCTGGCTGATGGTGTTTTAGACGCTGCGATTTTGGCGCGACTCGAAGCCAATTGGCCTGGACGCAAAGAAGGTGAGCGCTCTCAGGCCTGGATCGACCGACAGTTAGAAAAAGTAGACAACAGCCTTGTGGCGATGGACCGCGCATTGGCAGATCGCCAATTCTGTGTGGCCAACCATATGAGCTTGGCTGATATCGCCTGTTCGACTGCTTTGGGCTATTTGGATTTCCGTTTTCCACAAATTGACTGGCGAGGAGCACATACCAACTTAGCGCAAATGTATGAGCGCATGGCGCAACGCCCATCTTTTAAAGACACAAGCCCAACAGTGGCTTAAACAGCGATTTAACTGTTGGCGCGCTTCTTTAGCCAGCGCATGAGCACGCCAACCATAGGCAATTTTTCATAAAGTTCTTCAGCGGCGTCCCAATAGTCTCGGTGGACGGCTACGCGCCACATGCCATCCTCTTGGCGAAAGACCAAATGGCTTGCGCCACGAATTGTTTGCGTTATGGTGGGTTCGAATTTGCGCATCACAAATAGAAAGTCCCACGTCACAAAACAATGCGCGCCTTGCTGAACTTGTTGTGTGATGACGAAGCGGGGTTGAATCAGTGCATCAAACATGTGCGAAAAAATCGCAGC
>JBAXNJ010000409.1:0-1983 GCA_037133815.1 Betaproteobacteria bacterium | reverse complement strand
GCATCAAAATGCGTGTGCAGATCGACAATTCCGGGCATTAAGGACAAGCCCTTCGCATCCACCATTTGATTTGCTTTGGAATTGATGGTGTCAATTTCGCGAATTACCCCGTCTGAAATTGCAACATCTGCTTGAATTGGAGGGTTACCCAATCCGTCGAATACTTTTGCATTTTTAATGATCAGGTCAAACATGTGTACTTTCATTTAATTTCTTGAACTTCGAACCAATTGCCCAGGTAGAGAGCCAGTCGCTTGCCCTTGTTCCATAACGACCTGACCGCTCACTATGGTTGAGACATATCCTTTTGCTTTTTGTATCAGTCGCCTGCCACCAGCTGGCAAATCGTTGACTATTTGCGGTGCAGATAAATCTAATTTATCGAAATCAATGATGTTGATGTCTGCTTTCATTCCAGGAACCAAAGCGCCGCGGTCAAACATGCCGAGAGCACGTGCATTGCGTTGGGTCTGGGCATGCACTAAAAATTCAATTGGTAATTTTGAGCCACGTGTTCTATCTCGAGCCCAGTGTTTTATCAAGTAGGTGGGGTAACTGGCATCACATATGTAGCCGCAATGCGCGCCGGCATCGCCTAAGCCTAGTAAGGAAGCCGGATGTGTCAACATCTCACGAACAACATCTAGATTGTTATCTGAGTAGTTATAGAGTGGGAAGTAAAACTTTTGGTGCCCCTCATCCTGAAGCATCATGTCGTAAGCAACTTCGGCAGCAGGCAAGCCTTTGGCGGCAGCAATGCCCGCAACACTCTCCTCAAAGCTTGGTTCGTAGTTCGCACTGTCATAAATAGGGAAGTATTTGTGAAAATGTTGGGTTATGGTTTCTAGCCTTCGGGACTGCGTTATGTTTTCTGAGTTACTGCTATCTATGGCATGCGTTGCTTCCATCAAAATACGTTTTCGTAGTTCAGGATTTTTTAACTGGTTGACGCGTTCCTGAATCGGTAAATGTTCAATGTCTTTATAGGAAGAAGTTAAGAAAAACGGTTGCATAGAGCATTCCAAGCCATGAATCATGCCAATGCCGCGGCAAGCTACTTGAGCCTTTATGTCTAGTCCTTGATTTCTTGCCGATTCGGTCCGTTTTAACAATTCACGCCATCGCTGAGGTAGGAAGTCGTGTTGCAGCAAGGTATAAGAGATCGGGCGGCCGCTAGCTTTTGTAACTTGTTGTATCAAATTGAATTCAGCATCTAAGTCGTCCCAGTCTGAAATTAATTGCAAGACACCTTTTCCAGTTTCTCCAATGGCACTTGCAATGGTGATAAGTTCTTGCGCATCAACACCCATAGACGGAACAGAAGCGCCTCGTTTTGTTCGATGCACGATTGTTCTAGATGAGGTGAAGCCCAAAGCGCCAGCTTCTACCGCTTCTTTTGCTAATGCGGCCATTGTTTTCATGTCATCCATGGTTGCGGCTTCGCGATTAGCGCCGCGCTCGCCCATGACATAGACACGCAAAGCTCCGTGAGGAATTTGTGCGCCTACATCCATGATGCGTGGAATACGAGCTACCGCATCCATATATTCAGGAAATGTTTCCCATTCCCATTTGACGCCTTCCGAAAGAACGGCTCCTGGAATATCCTCAACTCCTTCCATTAATTCCATCATCCATTCACGTTGATGGGTGTGAGCGGGCGCAAATCCGACTCCGCAATTTCCCATAACGGCTGTGGTGACACCATGCCATGAGGAAGGGGATAAGAAAGGATCCCAACTAACTTGTCCGTCGTAATGTGTGTGGATATCTACCCAACCAGGCGTCACCATAAGACCATCTGCATCAATAGTTTTATGTGCTTTTCCTGAAATCTTTCCAACCTCAACTACGCGACCATTTTTTATCGCAATATCTGCTGTTTGGGGAGTGGCTCCGGTGCCATCTACCAAGTTGCCACCTTTAATAATTAAATCATGCATATTAAAAACCTTTGTTATTTATCTGTCCAAGGCATTTCTT
>JBAXNJ010000408.1:0-1988 GCA_037133815.1 Betaproteobacteria bacterium | reverse complement strand
TTGAAAAATTTAACCGGACAAGATGCCAGCGTCGCCGAATGGTTAGCGGGCTACCCTGCTGTCAATACCATGGCAGAGCAAATTGCAGCTTTTTTAAACGCGTGGCTGCCGGATCTGAGCAACGACCACCGCAGTTATGTCACGGTGGCCATTGGTTGCACAGGTGGCCAGCATCGCTCGGTGTATTTGGTGGAATTGCTGACCAAGAAATTTGTGTCCGAATGGGTCACTTTAAAACGCCATCGCGAGCTAGATACTAACTAACTAGTTTGCGAATTGGGGCCGGCAAGCCTATGTCAGCAATCGATTGCCGATCCACCCAACGGCCCTGGCCTAAAGATTTTGAGCTGCTGAGTTGCAAAGCCACTGGATGCAAATACAAGTCTTTGTGTGTGAGCACATGTTTGACTACAGGCATATCTTGTAAATCCAACTTACTCTTGGTTTTGATAAAAGCCTGAAGCGCCTCGTAACTCTCGAATACGGGCAAGCAATACAAACCCGCCCAAATACCCGACTGCGGTCTTTGCACCATCCACACATCGCCGTTTTTAGTTTGTGCGTAAAGCAACCACAGTTGCTCGCTGGTGCGTTTTAGTTTTTTAGTTTTGACTGGATAGTTTTCAGGCTTGCCTTCTTTGATTGCCTTGCAATCATTTTTCACTGGGCATTGAACGCATTGCGGGTTTTTAGGTTTGCATAAAGTAGCACCCAGATCCATCATGCCTTGCGTGTAGTGCGGCATTGCGTGTGCAACATCTTTAGTTGGCAATAACGATTGCGCTTGCTCCCACAGCAATTTTTCATTCCGTGCAATAGCCAAGTCATGACCAAACCCAAGATAACGCGTCAGCACGCGCTTGACATTGGCATCCAAAATAGCAATAGGCTCACCAAAACACAGTGATGCAATAGCAGCTGCAGTCGACCTGCCAATGCCTGGCAAAGTTTGCAAAGTCAATGCATCACGGGGAAATACACCAGCATGCAATGCCATAACGTCTTGCGCGGCGCGGTGCAAATTACGGGCACGGCTGTAGTAACCCAGACCACTCCACAAGCCCATCACTTCTTCTTGCGGTGCTTTTGCTAAATCTTTGACAGTGGGAAAGCGCTGCATAAAGCGCGCGAAATAATCGCGCACAGTCACAACCTGCGTTTGCTGCAGCATGATTTCTGACAACCACACTGCGTAAGGGTCTTGCGTGTTTTGCCACGGCAAGTCATGGCGGCCATGTATTTTTTGCCAAGCGACTACTGCATTGCCAAATTGCCACGATGCTTTGCGCATAGTCAGGGCTTTTGACACACAGAGCAAAAGTAAGTGGCACGCTGTCCTTGCACCAAGCGTTTAATCAAATGTCCGCATTGCCTGCAAGGCTCGCCAGCGCGGTCATACACATTGGCCTCTAATTGAAAGTAGCCAGTTTGCCCATCTGCATTTGAAAAATCACGCAAAGTGCTGCCACCCTTGGCTACTGCACGCGCCAACACATCGATGATGGCCACTCTGAGTTTTTCTGCTCGGGGTCTGCTGATGCGTTGCGCACGCACTGTTGGCCGAATGCCCGCTAAAAACAATGCTTCAGATGCATAAATATTACCTACCCCCACCACAATATCGCCAGCTAACAAAACTTGTTTGATAGCAGCGCTGCGTTGTTTTAGATTTTTATGAAAAGTATCTAAATCAAACTGACCGGCTAAAGGCTCAACACCAAGATGTCCCAAAAGCTTTTGCGCTGTAGCGCTAGTTTCAGAATCTGCGTAGACCACCGCACCAAAACGTCGTGGGTCGTTTAATCTAAGTAGTCCATGGGTAGTGAGTAAATCAAAATGGTCATGGGTTTGAGGCTGACTTATGGCCACGACATTGTTAGCAGTTGGAGTAAAGCTCAAACTACCAGACATTCCCAGGTGCCACAACACCAAGCCCTCATTCAAATCCATCAAAAGGTATTTGCCACGCCTTCTCACGCCCAAGACTT
>JBAXNJ010000407.1:0-1991 GCA_037133815.1 Betaproteobacteria bacterium | reverse complement strand
GCAACCTGCTCAGGCGTGCTGCTTTGCGCAGTGAGGTTGAGATCACTCAAACGTTTTTTGACATCCGGTATTTCCATGATGGTTTGAATTTCGCGGTTCAAACGCATCACCACATCACGTGGTGTGCGCGCAGGCACTGCCAACCCGTTCCATGAAGACGCCTGAAATTTAGCCAGACTGCCACCAGACTCTTGCACGGTGGGCACACCTGGCAAGCTGTCGGTGCGTTTGTCGCCCAACAAGGCGAGTGGTCGCACAGCATTGGATTTGATTTGTGGCATTAGAGGACCCAAGATTTCTACCATCGCGTCTAGGCTGCCTCCGCGCAATGCAGTGATGACGGGCGGCGTGCCATTGAACGGCACGATTTGCGCTTGAATGCCAGAAGCGCTCAGAAAATATTCAGCAGACAGGTTTTGCGTGGTGCCAATTTGTGGCGTACCAATGTTGAGTTTGCCTGGGTTGGCCTTGGCATAAGCCATCAACTCTGCAAAGGTTTTAAAACGCCCGCCTTCAGCAACAGCAATCACCAAATCAAACGTCGCCAACTTGGAGACAGGAATGAAATCTTTCACGGTGTCAAAAGGAAGCGTCTTAAATAGCGAAGCGCTAACTGCCGTTCCACTAGAAATCAGCAATAGGGTGTGGCCATCGGGTTCCGCGCGGGCTACTTGTTCGCCAGCCACTATGCCGCCCGCACTGGGTTTGTTCTCGGTCACTACCGATTGGCCTAATGACTCAGATAACTTTTGCGCCACAGTGCGTGCCGTGATGTCTGCAGCGCCTCCTGCAGCATTGGGCACCACTATTTTGATAGTCTTGCTGGGAAAAGGTGTCGTTTGCGCCATCGACGTGCTTGCCAAACATAGTGTCAAACCTAATGCCCATGCACGAGAGAGTTGGTTAAGATGATTTTTCATAATTGGAGATATATATGGCTGAAGTGTTTAAAGGTCGTCATTTGCAAGCGCTATTTTGTCATCGGAAGCATATTTCCCTTTTGGCCTGTCTATTTGCGTTTTTACCATTAGGCGTTTACGCACAAACAACTTGGCCCACGCGCGCAGTCACCATTGTTGTGCCTTTCACTCCAGGTGGTGGAACCGATGTTGGAACGCGGGTCGTCGCGCAACGCTTGTCGCAACTTTGGGGTCAACCCGTATTGATTGAAAACAGAGCAGGTGCTGGTGGCAATGTAGGCTTGGAAGCCGTATCTCGCGCAAAGCCTGATGGTTACACCCTCCTCACTGGTAATGTGGGGACACAGTCCATCAACCCCACGCTCTATAAAAAACTCAACTACAACCCAGACACCTCATTCACCCCTATTAGCTTGATTGCAGAATTGCCTTTTGCAATGGTGGTAACGCCCACATTGCCAGTTAAAACGCCGCAAGACTTGGTGGCGTTGTCTAAGTCGCAACCCAACCTGCTCTCCTACGCTAGCTCTGGTTCCGGAGGTTCTCCCCATTTGTCTATGGAGACTTTCAAAATTGCCACCGGCGCCAAAATTCAACACGTGCCCTACAAAGGTGGCAGCGCAGCTATCACCGACTTGATGTCGGGCAATGTGCAAGTCTTGATGGTGTCGATCTTGGAAACATCTGCCTACGTCAAAGCCGGTAAGTTGAAAGGGTTAGCTGTTACGAGCAAAGTGCGTTCACCTGCCATGCCCGATGTTCCGACCATGGTGGAAGCAGGTATCACGGGTGCTGAGTCAGGTTCTTGGATTGGCTTTCTGGCACCCACTGGCACGCCCAAAGACATCATCGACAAAATTGTGGCGGGTGTCAAAGAGGTGGTTGCCATGCCCGAGGTGAGTCAGCAATTGATTAGCCAAGGCGCGGTACCCATGAGTTCCACACCAGCACAATTTGCAGAGTTGATAGCGAATGACAGAAAACGTTATGCGCGCATCATTATTGAGAACCAGTTGACTGCTGATTAACAAAGAGAAAGCTTCACTATGCAAAGTTTTAATGCCCTAAACA
>JBAXNJ010000406.1:0-1995 GCA_037133815.1 Betaproteobacteria bacterium | reverse complement strand
ATTCTCCTGTTGCGCGTGCTTTAGCTGATACGGTTGCGAAAATGCATAAGCTATCGCTTAAGAGTTAATCGTTAAAGAGTTGTAACTTTTTCCCACTGACTAGAAGGGGTAAAAAAATGTCCCCATCTAGCCAACTCACACAAATCATCTGATCCAAACCCCACCCCAGAAGTTAACAAACTGGTATCGAATAGTTGGTCTACATTTTTTAACTTCAGCAATTGTCCGTTTTGATCTGTCACGCGAAGTATTTGGGCTGAACGATTGCCTGGAAACCAACCCAGAACGACTGTGGCCTCTTTGGCTAAGCCCAAGCGGACGATATATTTGGCAATTCGCCTAGCGTGTAAGCCGCCTGCCCTGTCCGCTTTGAAGAAGTCTTTGCCAGACCATGCGCCACCGCCAATCGGCACGCGCGGGCCGTAGGCGTCCATCACAAGCTTTTTTCCGGATAGTCCGTTATCGCCCTCAGGGCCGCCCACTTCAAATGCACCTGCGCCGTTCACAGTAATGTCTTGTGGCATCTGTGGAGACAACCCTGGAAGTTGCAATGCGAGTTGTTGTAATTCTTCTTCGACCGCTAACCTGATTGCTCGAAAAAGTGCGATTTCGTCGTGTGCTGTTTTTTGCTGCAAAGAGCAACTAAAGCGTTCAAGTTGCCAAGTGCCTTGCGCTTCTTTCACCACTACGATGACTTTGCCATCAGGACCAAGTCCTAATTCTGAGTTTTCATCTCTCAAGCGATAGAGACGTTTTGCAAAGTGTCTTGCTAGCCAATGCTCAACTGGCAAATGGTTCGACGCTTCTATGTCGTTGGCGTATCCAATACAAATGGCTTGGTCATCCGAGAGTTCTCTGAATTCGTCCTCACCATCCTCAAGCGGACCTAAACACAGTTCCGCATGTATTTCAAGTTGTTCTGGGCTTGGATACCAGTCGGAGTCATAACCTGCTGATCTGTAGACGTTGCGAACCAAAGCTTCAACGTCAATAGTGATCGCATCCCTACATCCAATGCGTCCAGTGACAAACACTTTATTGCGGTGGCATGCAACTTCAACACCCACCAGCGCACGTTTTTCAAGTGCAGTGGCCGCTTGCACCAATGCGTCTGCGATAGCGTCGCAGAGTTTGTCGGGATGTCCAGGGAAAACGAATTCAGCGGGATAGAGCGAGACATTCATATGGATTCCTCAAGAAAGTACGGTGGTGAAATTGGCAACCGTTGCAAGATCAGCGGTATTGGTGCTTTCGCCCATATAGGCAACGGCTAGCTTGGTTTGATGCAACACATCGTGGTGTCGCCCAACAGGCTTACCCACCCAGCCGTCGGTAATGAATAAAGCACGACGCACTTTGTGTGTATCGATATGCTTAGCAACACACTCAATGTCTGTTCCCCCCGTAGTGATGCAAACACCGCTGCGCAATTGGGCGAGTGAGATATCAGCAATGTTGTTAGAGAAGAGATGTACCTTGCTATGCACCATGTCCTTACAGTCAATTACCGCGCCATAAAGAGCAGTCAAGACACTATTCATACTGCCAGACACGTCGACGTAAACATGTACCTTCTCTCCAGAAGATATACGCTGCTTTGAAGTCATTTGGGCGCTATGCAACAGCGGTTGGATTCCCATGGATTGCAAGACCAATGACTTTCTATTGACACTAGGTATGGGCGATGTGAATGCCAACTGGGTATCTTGCGTTTGGCGAATAGCACCATGCGCACTAGAGCCTGCAACTTTTTTTATTAATGCTCTCAACTTATGACGCTTGTTAGGAAGACGTATGGGTTGTATGGATGCGGTACTTAAAACATCGGCTAAAGAGCGCCCCTTAATAGGGTCTGGTGGTTGCGGCCATGACTCCACCAACCCTCGGACGATGTCAAACAACAATGGGGAGCGCTCCTCTAATCCACCGTCAATGCAATCCTCGGGCCTATGACCGCCTAGTAAAGGAATATCACCAAGGCCTGTTCCCTCTAAA
>JBAXNJ010000405.1:0-1996 GCA_037133815.1 Betaproteobacteria bacterium | reverse complement strand
GTGTTGGATAGTCATTACCAAATATCTGCAGATATTCACGGTGCCCAGAAGCGACCTGCGTGATGTAGGGCATCAAGTTGTTCGGGACGCCATTGGGCGACTCGCCAATCAAGCCGCTCTCATGCGCCCCCACGGGGTTGAAGTAGCGCAAGATGGCAATCTGCCAACGCGGGTCAGCCGCAAACAATTCGCGCAATGCGTCTTCGCACATCAGTTTGCTACGACCGTAGGGGTTGGTGGCTGTGAGTGGTGCTGTTTCTGGGATGGGCACTACGGCAGGGTCGCCATAGACCGTGGCAGATGAACTGAACACGATGCGTCTAACTTGCGCGCGTTCCATCGCTTGCAACAAATGGAGGGTCCCTGACACGTTGTTGTCCAAATAGCGCAAAGGTTGCGCTACCGATTCGCCCACCGCTTTGAGTCCAGCGAAGTGGATCACGCCACTAAATGTGTGGCGACCAAACAATGCGTCCAAGACGTGTCCATCACGCACATCGGCATGCACATATTCCAGCGGATGCACATTCAGCCGTGCCAATCGATCGAGCACTTTGGGGCTGCTGTTACTTTGGTTGTCCAAAATCACGATCGGGGCACCCGCTTCGGCCAAAACCACTGCGGTGTGCGAGCCTATGAAGCCTAGTCCGCCAGTGATCAAAATGGGAAGGTTCATAGCAACCATTCGCTCGCTATGCAAAGCGTAATGCCTCGCGGCAATGCAAGTTGCCTAGGCGAAAAGAGGACGACCAACTGTGCACGGGCAGCTGGCCAAAGAGTTTGCGCGTCTTGTAGTGCGCGGATTTCACGCAATAAGGTTTCTGCGTTTGATACGTCTGAGCACACCTGTACGAGTAATTCCTCGCCCTGAGGTAACTGCGCATAGAAATCTACTTCAAACCCGTTTGGTGTTCGCACATAGGAGACTTCCGCACCGCGACGATTGAGCGTATGAAGCACTACAGCCTCTAGAGCATGGCCTGTATTGGCTTTACCACTGGGTGAAAACAATCCCATCAATGCCGTATCTACGGGGTACACCTTGCGAGGATTTACTTGTTGTTGCCGTAGAGAGCTAGTGGCCATGCCTAAGTTGTGCAATAAAAAAGTGTCTTCAAGATGTGCCAGCAAGAGGTGTAGTGTTTCTTTTCCTACAGAGACGCCGCGCGACTTTAAGTCACTATGAAATTTATTAATGCTAAAAGCCCCTGCCGTATTTCCAAGCAACTGTTGCACCATCCAACGCAAAACTTGGGGCTGGCTGACATTGTGTCTTTCTATGACGTCGCGAAGCAGCACAACATCGACATAATTTTTCATCAAGGCCAGCCTATTGCGCTCGTCTAAGCCTTGCGCTTCAGGAAATCCTCCAGACACTAAATAAGTCAGTAAGTCGTGATCCAGCTGTGACCGTTCCGCTTTTGTTAATCGGGCAAGTGGTTTGGTAGGCTCGCGTCCGGCATGTCGCAAAACCTCGCGAAAGCTAAAAGGTGTGACTACAGCTTCAAGCGCACGACCCCGCATAGAGGTCGCTACCTCGCGAGATAGCATGCGGGCTGAAGAGCCTGATACAAAAAGCTCTACGTTTTCTGTATCTATGACACGACGGGCAAATGTCTCCCACCCGGGAACGACTTGAATCTCGTCTAAAAATAAGCTCACTTTCTGGTGTGTCCGCCATGCTGGATTGAGCCGGTAGAAAGCTTCCAATAAACCATCCAGGTCATGACTTGTCATACCTGCTAGGCGGTCGTCTTCAAAGCTAAAGTAAAGCAGGCCTTGCCTGGCAGTTCCGGCCGCTAACCGATTGGCTAGCATTTGCCATAAAAAGCTGGTTTTGCCAGCGCGCCGCATTCCGATAATGGCAGTTGCTTTTTTTGTTTGTATATTTGGTAGCCACACGTCGCGACGCGTCAATACAGGGATGTCTTGCTCCTGTGCATCAACAATTTTTTGTGTGTAAATCGACTCAAAATGACTTTTCATAAAGTTAATT
>JBAXNJ010000404.1:0-1997 GCA_037133815.1 Betaproteobacteria bacterium | reverse complement strand
AATTGAAGGTAAAACCATCAAAGCGTTTGCGGTGACCACTATGAAGCGTTTAACTACCCCCGCTTTGAAAGATCTGCCGACTATGAATGAATCTGGCGTAAAAGACTTCGACGTTTCTATTTGGCATGGAATGTATGCGCCCAAAGGCACCCCAGCGGATGTCGTTGCCAAACTCAATGCCGCTTTGAAAACCGCTTTGAAAGATCCGGAATTCGTTAAAAAACAAGAATCCTTAGGTGCTGTCGTTGTGGCAGACAAGCGCACCGATGGAGCAGAACACAAAAAATTCGTGGCAGCAGAAATTGCTAAATGGGGTCCAGTGATCAAGGCTGCAGGCGAATATGCAGATTAATCGCACACGACGCAGTGCACTAGCGGCCTGCGTGCAGGCCGCTTTCTTGTACGCGTTGTTAACAAGTGCGAGCTTGACGCAGGCGCAATCTGCTTGGCCTAACAAGCAAGTGCGTATCGTGGTGCCATTTGCACCAGCAGGCACCACAGATATTTTGGCCCGCGCCATTGCGCCAGAACTCTCTAAAGCATTTGGACAGACTTTTTTTGTAGACAACAAACCAGGGGCTGGCGCTAATTTGGGCGCTGACTTGGTTGCTAAATCTGCACCAGACGGATACACCATTTTGATGGGAACTGTTGGCACACACGGTATCAACCGTGCTCTATACGACAAACTGCCTTTCGATCCTATTAAAGATTTCATGCCGATCACATTGGTGGCTGGAGTTCCTAATGTGATGGTGGTCAACGCAGAGAAAGCCAAAGAGCGCAATATCAACAATGTGGCTGACTTTATCGCCTATGCAAAAACTCGCCCTGGGCAACTGAATATGGCATCAAGTGGAAACGGAACATCCATCCACTTGTCAGGCGAGTTGTTTAAAAGCATGAGCGGCACCTTCATGGTCCACTTGCCCTATAAAGGTTCTAGCCCTGCTTTGCTAGATTTGGTGGGCGGTGCAACGGATGTGATGTTTGATAACCTGCCCTCGTCTTTGCAGTTGATCAAATCTGGCAAGCTCAAAGCGTTGGCTGTCACCAGTCTTCAGCGTTCTGGTGCTTTGCCAGATGTGCCTACGCTAGAACAAGCAGGTGGTGCTGTACTGAAGGGATTCGATGCCAGCTCATGGTTTGGTTTGTTAGCGCCTGCAGGCACGCCACCAGAAATCATTACTCGTATTCAGCAAGAAGTGGCTAAGGCACTCAACTCACCTGCGATCAAAGAAAAACTGTTGGCGCAAGGTGCGATACCGAGCGGCAATACACCTGCAGAATTCGCTAAGTTCATTGATTCAGAACACAAAAAGTGGGCGCTGGTTGTAAAGAACTCTGGCGCCAAGGTCGATTAAAACGACGTATCAATAGTGGTAAACGCCGCGGCCTGTTTTGCGACCAAGTTGGCCTGCGGCAACCATTTCTTTGAGCAATGGGCAGGGGCGGTATTTGCTATCGCCATACTCGCTTAAATACACTTCCATCACAGCCAAGCACACATCTAGGCCAATCATGTCGGCCAATGCCAAAGGCCCAATCGGTTGATTGCAACCTAGGCGCATGCCTGCGTCGATATCGTCAGGGGTGGCCAAGCCTTCTGAGAGAACGAAGAATGCTTCGTTGATCATCGGTACCAAAATGCGGTTGACCACAAAGCCAGGGGCGTTTTTTACGGTGATGGGGCTTTTGCCCAAACGTTTGGCGATTGCGTGCACAGCATCATGGGTGGCGTCTGTTGTTTGCAGACCGCGGATGATTTCCACCAAAGCCATCATCGGCACAGGATTGAAGAAGTGCATGCCAATAAAACGGTCAGAGCGCGTGGTAGCCGCTGCGAGCTTGGTGATGGAAATAGACGAGGTATTCGATGCCACGATCACATCTTCTGCCAGCAGGCCATCGACTTGCTTCAAGATTTTGACTTTGAGGTCAAAGTTTTCTGTGGCGGCTTCAATCACCAATTGGGCTTTTTGTAAATCTTGGTATTG
>JBAXNJ010000403.1:0-2000 GCA_037133815.1 Betaproteobacteria bacterium | reverse complement strand
GGCCAGAAGTCCCGGAACAATGCCCGCCATGAATAATTTGCCGATGTCTTGTTGGGTCAAGATGGCGTAGACCGCCAGCACGGTAGACGGGGGCAACATGGCGCCCAAAGTACCGCCCGCTGCAATCACCCCTGTAGCGAAAGATTGAGGATAGCCGTAGCGACGCATCTCAGGATAGGCAACTGCTGAAAAAGTGGCAGCGGTTGCCACCGATGATCCGCAAATCGCAGCAAAACCACCGCACGCCAAAACAGTGGCAACGCCTAATCCGCCTCGTAAATGTCCAATAAAGGAATTGGCCGCGCGAAACAATTCGCGACTTACACCAGACACCGAAACAAAAGCCCCCATCAACATGAACATCGGAATCACACCAAAGGTGTAATCAGTCACTGTGCGCATCGACGTTTGTCCAACCAATTTCAATGCGGGCCCTGTGCCAGCGATGTAGCTATAGCCGACAACACCGACCAAGCCCATGGCCATTCCTACTGGCACGCGCAAAAGCATCAAGACAAATAAGACTACAAAGCCGATCACGGCGACCGCATTGGTACTGAGTTCCATGGCTTAAAGCTTATTCGCTAGATTTGGTTTCTGGGTGATCGATCAGCGCTTCTGGTTGAAAAACCAAACGCCAAGTCCGAATGGCGATGAGTAGCACCGCGCAAACATCGCCCATCCATGCCACTGCGAAAAATGGCCATGTTGGAAAATTCAAGTCGTAGGTCAAGACGTTATCGCGTTGCGTCATGCTGACTTTGTCAAACAACATGATCGTCTGAACAGTCACTACCAATAGCAGCACTAGCGTTGCAAAAATATCTATCCAGCGTCGCATGCGTGGACTTGAGCTGCTCCACAACAAATCGACGGTAATGTGATTTCCGCGATAGCTGGTAGCAGCGATACCCCAAAAAATCAAAATGCCTAAAAGCAAACGTCCAAAGTCGTAACTGTCAGGTATTGATGTATCGAAAAACTTCCGCAACACCACCGCAATAAAAATATTCGCCGCCACAATGCCGACAAATAAAGCGGCCATCCATTCGATGCTATCGATGATGCGATCAAATGGGTTCTTTTTTTGCGAGGTGATGTTGGCCGTCATGCAAGCCTCACATGCCAGACTTGTACTTGGCTAAAGATTGCTTGAAAGCGGCCATCACAGGGACAGGGTCTTGGCCTGTTTTCTTGAGGTCGGCCGCCCATTGGTTTTCAGTAGGCGCTACGGCTTGTTTCCAAGAGTTAACTTGATCGGGTGTGAGTTTATAAACTTCACGGCCAGGGTCAGCAGCAAGCTTTGCGCGACCAGACACTTCGAAATCTGCCCACGTACTGGCTACTTTCTCTGCCCACTCACTGGTGCAATGGCTATCTATAGCCTTTTTCTGGTTGGCCGACATAGCGTTGTATTTATCGTTGTTTATCACCCAAACGAATGGGGTGACGTACAAAGGCACATCCATGTGGTATTTGACAACCTTGTCGATGCCAAACAGCGTGAGCGAGCCCCATGGGAAAGTAATCGCATCTGCTACGCCGCGCTCCAACATATCGCGCGACTCAGGTGCGGAAGCTTGCACGTTGGTACCACCAAGCAGGGTGACCATTTGACCGATCGTTGCAGAAGCAGGCCGAACTTTCATGCCCTTGATCTCGGTTGGCGAAACAATCTTTTTGCGTGAGTGCAATGCGCCAGGGTCGTGTGCAAAAGCAAAGCAGAAGTGGACGTCTTTCATTTCTTTGGCGGCATAAGCACGGTACCAAGCGTCGATGGCTGCGGAGCCAGCTTTGGCATTGCCCACCATGAATGGCAAGGAGGCCGCTGCAAAAATTGGGAACCGACCTGGTTGGTAACCTGGGTTGACGTACGACACATCAGCAATTCCGTCACGTGCCATGTCATAGTGGTCGAAAGCTTTACCAAGCTGCTCAGATGGAAAGAGTGTTGCGGTAATGGTTCCGCCGGAGGCGGCCTTAAGGCTTTCGCCCCACGC
>JBAXNJ010000402.1:0-2002 GCA_037133815.1 Betaproteobacteria bacterium | reverse complement strand
ACCTCGCCCACTGCTTTGAGAATCTGCCCACCAGCGACAAAACCGAAATTGATTTCGGGCAAACCTAACTTGGCTTCGCGTTGCGCAACCACCGCGGTGGACGCAGCCACGATGGGCAATCCCCCACCCAAGCAGTAGCCTTCGACGGCAGTGAATATTTTTTGCGGCATTTGACGCAGCAGCTGAATGCGCCAATGTTCGGTGGCTGCACGTGCACGTTGTAAGACATCGGGCGGGCGAGTCGAGCTGTCAAAGAAGTCTTTCATATCCATACCGGCACAAAAATGTCCGCCGAGACCATGAAAGACGATAGCTTTCACGGTCGAGTCGGTTTTAGTTTTAAGCAGTACGTCTTCTAGCGCAAATGTCATTTCCACGCCAATAGCGTTGCGTTTATCTGGTCGGTTTAAGCCAATGCAACGAATGCCGTCAGATGTGTCTTCAATCTTGAGCATTTTTAAGCGCCAGCACCAGGCTTAGATTTGCCAGCCAGAAAACTTTCAATCGCCAAGGCGCGAGGCGAAGGACGCCCCGCTTGAAGAGACTTGATTTCCGCTTGTTGGGCAGTTGTGAAACTCAATATGTCTTCCCAAGCAACAGAGGCAACTTGTTGTATCGTTTTCTTGGTGAAGCGCAGTATTAGTGGGTCTTTGGATGCGAGTTCACGAGCCAATTTATAGGTCTGCTCTTCTAACTCTGACGTGGGAAAACTTAGAGTGGCCCAGTCGTCTTGTCCCGTGGCGAGAACGATATCGCAAGCTTGCAATACAGCTAACGCCTGATCATGAATCTGCCCAAGCACCATGGCCACAATGGGTTGGGGCAAATCTCGCAAACGTTGTACAAACTGATAGGTGGCTTTTGGATGGGTAACTTGCGGATCTACATCAACTGCAACGCCAAGGGATGCGCCAAATAGCTTGCCTTCGTAGCGCAGCACGATGACATTAACTGCTTCATCAGCCTGCGCAAAAGTCAGCAGGCTCATGAGGTCGTCAATGGCATTCACTTGGAATGGCGCAGTCAGCTTTGACGCAGTATCTGATTGGGCAGCCGGTAATCGAATAGTCAATACACCTTCAACTAGATCAGCCGGCGCATAGGGACTAGCGCCCATCAAACCACTAACTCACGCATGATGCGATAAAGCCTTGCTTGTCCTTCAAATCCAATGCCGGGTCGCTCGGGCAAATTCAACTTGCCTTCAGTCAAACGCGCATCGTCGGCAAATCCACCGAAATCGCCAAAAACGCCAGGGTAGGACTCCGCTCCACCAAGCCCAAAGCCAGCTGCAATATGCAAAGACATTTGGTTACCGCCATGGGGAAACAGCCCGCTTCTTTGCCAACCCATAGCATCTAAAGTGGACAAGGTGCGCGCATATTGGGCGATGCCATAGGCTTGGGGTGGATCGACTTGGATGACATCGCGGTCTCCACGCAGTCCACCAAACCGCACCAGGTTTTCTACGTCTTGGGTGGAGAATAAGTTTTCGCCAGTGGCCAACGGGCTGTCATACATCTGGGCGAGATCGGCCATGAGTCCATAGTCCAACGGATCGCAAGGTTCTTCGAACCAACGCAATTTAAAGGGTGCTAAGGCCTTGGCGTAAGCGAAGGCGTTCTCGCGGTCAAATTTGCAATTGGCATCTACCGCCAAATGGTCGCCAGAACCTACGACTTGCAACACCGCTTCTAAGCGGCGTAAATCTTCTGACAAAGGCAAACCACCGACTTTCATCTTGACCATGGTGTAACCGGCATCGAGATGGCGACGCATTTCGTCTTGCAAATCTTTAATAGTCTGGCCAGGGAAATACCATCCGCCGCCGACATAACAAAACACACGATCGGCAACTTTTCCGCCATTGAAACGTTCTGCCAAAACGCGGTGCAAGGGTTTGCGCTCGACTTTGGCCACCGCGTCCCACAGGGCAACCTCTATGGTGCCGATGGCGATCGAGCGCTCGCTGTGGCCACCGGCTTTTTCTCGCTGCATCATG
>JBAXNJ010000401.1:0-2008 GCA_037133815.1 Betaproteobacteria bacterium | reverse complement strand
CCAGACCTATCTTCTATTCGTTTGAGTTTTGCTACTGCAGATCTAGCAAAAATCGAAGAAGGTATTTCTCGTCTAGGACAAGCCTTAAAAGCTAAGTAAAGTTAATTAATCGATTAGCTTGTTGTAACTGGTTTCGTCCATTAGCGAATCAAGTTGCGCCTTATCTGCTAGCTTGACTTTAAAGAACCAACCAGCGCCCATGGGGTCGGAATTGACGAGCGATGGGTCCTCTATCAAGGCTATATTGACTTCAGTTATTTCTCCTGAAACAGGCATAAATACATCTGCAGCAGTCTTGACTGACTCCACCACGCATACGACCTCGCCTTGCTTAAAGATGTTGCCAATTTTTGGTAGTTCTACGAATACGATATCGCCTAATGTATTTTGCGCATGTTGTGTAATTCCAACTATCCCATCCGCATCGTTTGTTTGAATCCATTGATGTTCTTGTGAATATTTACGTGACATATTATTAATCCTTACATTCCTGCATAGTTCGGACCGCCACCACCTTCAGGCGTTACCCACACGATGTTTTGCGTCGGGTCTTTGATATCGCAGGTCTTGCAGTGCACGCAGTTTTGCGAATTAATTTGCAAACGGTCGCTGTTGTCGTCGTTTTTCACATACTCATACACGCCAGCGGGGCAGTAACGGCTCTCTGGGCCCGCGTATTTGTCTAAATTGATGGCAACAGGGACCGATGCGTCCTTGAGGGTGAGGTGGGCGGGTTGGTTTTCTTCATGGTTGGTGTTGCTGATGAACACGCTGCTCAATCGGTCGAATGTCAATTTGCCATCTGGCTTTGGGTAGTGGATTTCTTCAAACTCTGATGCCGGTTGCAAATTGACATGGTCAGGCTTGCTGCCACGCAATGTCCAAGGCGGTGAACTGATACCGAGTTTGGGAAGCAACCATTGCTCAATACCTGTCATCAAGGTGCCGACCAACATGCCTTTTTTGAACCAGAGTTTGAAGTTACGAGATTGGTGCAATTCTTTGTGGAGCCAACTGGCTTCAAAGGCTTTGGGGTAGGCGCTGAGTTCGTCGTGGGCGCGTCCATTGGTGATGGCGTCAAACGCGGCGTCAGCCGCGAGCATGCCGGTTTTGATGGCGGCATGACTGCCTTTGATGCGGGCGGCATTGAGATAACCTGCATCGCAACCGATCAAAGCACCGCCTGGGAATACCGTTTTGGGTAAGGCCTGCAATGTGCCGTTGTTGATGGCGCGAGCGCCATAGCCGATACGTTTACCGCCTTCTAAATGAGCCCGGATGCTGGGGTGCGTTTTCCAGCGTTGCATTTCTTCGAAGGGGCTGATCCAGGGGTTTTTGTAGTCGAGGCCAAGCACAAAACCGAGGGTCACTTTGTTGTCTTCCAAGTGGTACAAAAAGCCGCCGCCAAAGGTGTCGTCTTGCATCGGCCAGCCAGAGGTGTGCACCACCAATCCGGGTTGGGCTTTGGCTGGGTCAATCTCCCACAACTCTTTGACGCCAATGGCGTAGCTTTGCGGGTCTTTGCCTTCTTTGAGGTTGTATTGGGCAAGCAACTGTTTGCCCAAATGCCCTCGCGCACCTTCCGCAAACAAGGTGTATTTGGCGTGGAGTTCCATGCCGAGTTGGAAGTTATCCGTTGGCTCACCGTCTTTCCCGATACCGAGATTGCCTGTCGCAATACCTTTGACGGAGGGTTTGCCGCCATGTACGGCCGCGTCATCGTTGTAAAGGACCTCTGCAGCTGTGAAACCAGGGAATATTTCTACGCCCAAACTCTCCGCATGGGTGGCCATCCACTTGACCACGTTGCTCAACGAGACAACATAGCAACCGTCGTTGTGGAAGTTACGTGGCATCAACCAACTGGGGGTGCGCGTTGCGCCAGTCTCACTCAGCATGAGCAGGTCGTCGCCGGTGACGGCTTGGTTCAAAGGGGCGCCCAATTCTTTCCAGTTAGGAATGAGTTCGTCCATGGCTTTGGGGTCCATCACCGCGCCAGACAGGATGT
>JBAXNJ010000400.1:0-2015 GCA_037133815.1 Betaproteobacteria bacterium | reverse complement strand
GCCGTCGAGCTCGCGGCCGTGGCCAAGGGCTACCCGGGAATGCCGCACCCGCTGTTCGCGGGGCTGTCGCTGCTGGTGGAAGCGGGACAGCGGATTGCCATCATCGGCCCGAACGGCGCGGGAAAGACGACGTTGCTGCGGACCCTGGTCGGCGAACTCGCGCCGGATGCGGGCACGATCAAATGGGCGGAAAAGGCGAGCATCGGCTATTACATGCAGGACCAGACCGACGTCTTCGACTGCGACGACACGGTCTTCGACTGGATGCGCCAGTGGGCGAAGGAGGGCGACGACGAGCAGGCGGTGCGCAGCGGCCTCGGACGGCTCCTGTTCTCGGGAGACGACGTGGGCAAGCCGGTGCGCGTGCTTTCCGGCGGCGAAAAAGGACGCATGCTCTACGGCAAGCTGATCCTCGGCCGGCACAACGTCCTTGTCATGGACGAGCCGACCAACCACATGGATATGGAGTCGATCGAATCGCTCAATCTGGCACTGGAGCGCTACGAAGGCACGCTGATCTTCGTCTCCCACGACCGCGAGTTCGTGTCCTCGCTGGCCACGCAGGTCATCGAGCTGGGTGGCCCGCAGCCCGTTCATTTCGTCGGGAGCTACGAAGACTTTCTGGCGGCGAAGGGCGTCGCCTGACGTGGGCTGGATACAACAGGCTGCGCGTTCCTGTCCAAATGTGCGGCAGCGCTTGCATGAGCGCGGCAAATGGGTCGAGAATATGTCGTTGGCTTGACAGCGCGTCCGGATCGCCCATCCGGACCCAGGACCGCAAAGGCGAGCACATCCGTGAAACTGTTTGACCGTGTATTGAATCCGCGTGAAATCCGGCGGCGGCTGGGCCTCAATCAGGAACAGTTCTGGACGCAGATCGGCGTCACGCAGAGCGGCGGGTCCCGCTACGAAAGCGGGCGCGAGATGCCCAAGCCGGTGCGCGAGCTGCTGCGCCTCGTGCACGTCGAGCAGATCGATCTTTCCCAGGTCAAGCGCGTCGATTTCGAGATCATCAGCTACCTCAAGGATTCGCACCCGGATCTGTACCGCAGCCTTCGGCGGGCCGTGAAGAGCGTTCATCGAACCGGCGTGGCACCGGACCCTGCCGCTGTCGGCGCGGCGTCTGCCGGCCTCGAAACGACCGATGGCGACGACGATCCCGCCAGCACGGAACACGCAGCGCCTCCCGGCCCGGTTCCGGGTCCGCTGCACCGCGACTGACTGCACCGCGCCGCCCGGCGCAGCAGCGCAACCGCCACCGCAGCGTCGCCATAGCGCCTGGGTGACAGGTACGCTGCGACCCGCCGCTGCAGCCGGAACGTCGAATGGTCGCGCCGCCTCCGGCGCATCGCCGACCTGCGTCGGCATCACCACCAAACGAATCAGGGAGAGCACACGATGAATGTGCAGCACCGGGTCATTTCGTTCGAGCACCTGCGGATGCACGATGTCGAGCGCGTCGGCGGCAAGAATGCCTCGCTGGGCGAAATGATCAGCCAGCTCGGTGCGGCGGGAATCCGGGTGCCCGGCGGCTTCGCCACCACCGCCCATGCCTACCGTGAATTTCTGGCCCACGAAGGGCTCGCGCAGCGGATTGTCGATCGCCTCGCCGGACTCGACATCGACGACGTCAGCGCGCTGGCGAAGGCGGGCGAGGCGATCCGCGGATGGATATTGGACGCGCCGCTGCCGCCCGGACTCGAGGCGGCGATCGCCGAGTCGTATGTCGCGCTGACAAAAGATCTCCCGGACGCCACCTGGGCCGTCCGCTCGTCGGCCACTGCCGAGGACCTGCCGGATGCCTCGTTCGCCGGGCAGCAGGAAACATATCTTAATATCAAAGGATTGGACAATATACTTCATGCTGTGCGAGAGGTATTTTCCTCTCTTTACAATGATCGCGCCATTGCCTACCGGGTGCACCAGGGCTTCTCGCATCAGGAGGTGGCGCTCTCGGTCGGCGTGCAGCGGATGGTGCGCAGCGACTCCGGAGCGTCTGGCGTGATGTTCACGAT
>JBAXNJ010000399.1:0-2030 GCA_037133815.1 Betaproteobacteria bacterium | reverse complement strand
GATTTGCCAGCCAGCCAATATTGACTTATTTACCTAAAGGGTTCTCCATCGCTTGCGCAATGGTAGTTTTGCCTTGTTCACGCAATTTATCCACGGCACCCTGTAGATCACGCGGTTCGCGGTTTTGGCTAAGTTTGGACTTACCTTCAAAACGCTCTATCGCTATCTCTATTCCCACAATGGCTTTGATCATCCCATCGATATATTCTGGCGTTGAGTCGCCCATCTTCCATGGTTTGGGTTCTTGCGCTTCGTGGGTTCGGGTTAAACGGCCAACCACACCACGCATAAATTTCTCATCATCGCGCACCGTCAATCTACCAAAGACGTGCACCACTTCGTAATTCCATGTGGGCACTTGACGATGGGTTTCGTGCTTGCTGGGATACCAATTAGGTGAAATATAGGTCTCATCACCCCGAAAAATCACCATCACATCTGCGCCTTGCAAGCATTGTTGCCAAACAGGATTTGCGCGAGCCACATGCCCCGTCAAGACGCCTAACTTACCAGGAGATGGATTGAACTCAAAAGGAATGTGATTGGCGTCTAGCCCACCGGCTGTTGTTGTCACCAAAACGCCCAAAGGATGGTCGCCCATGATGCGGTGCAGCACTTGGGGGTCGGTGATGGAGAAATGTGGGGGGGTGTACATAAGTTTCAAACTTCCATAGCAGCAAGCCATTGGGCAGCGTCACGTATCTCTAAGTTACCAATATCCACCTCAGCCTTGCATTCGCGCACAAGCTGTACCGCTCGAGCTTTTGGCCAATGTTCTGAAAACTTTGTCAATGCTCTATGTGGCTTGCTATCTGACAATTTGCATTCCAATAAATGGGTGAGCGTATTACCTTCGCTAACGCAGAAATCCACTTCCGAATCGTCTTTTGTTCGGATGTAATACAAGCCAACCTCTGCGCCGCGTGTATCTTGTTGCCACTGTATATTTTTGAGTAAATGACAGGCAACTAAGTTCTCAAACTTTAAACCTTCATCACTCTGCACTAAGCCCGTGTCGTAAAAATAAACCTTCGGCGCTTGTAAGGTTGCACGCGCAATATTCCTATGCCAAGGACGCACTACAAAAACTATAAACAGAGCTTCCAAAATATCAAGATATTTTTTGAGGGTAATAGAGGATATATGTAGGTCGCGTGACATAGATGCCAACGAAAGCGGAGAACCGACACGCGAACGCAACATCTCTGCAAATAGTCGCATGGCATTCACTTCTTTGAGTCTTGAAAATTCCAACACATCCTCTCGAAGTAGATCTGTGAAATATTCATTTCGCCATCTCTGAGCTTCTGTATCCTTGTCAGCTAACGCGGGCTCTGGGAATCCCCCTCTTGAGAGCAAATGCGTAAGTGCTACTTGCGGTAGCACTTGATAAGCATCGCACCACTCGCGGACAGATAAAGGGTGAAGTCGTAATCTGAAATAACGCCCTGCCAGCGACTCACCCGCTTGTCGAAATGTATCCATGCGTGCACTGCCCGTGATGAGCATCGTCTGTCCTGGTGATCTACCGTCATACACACCCTTAAGCCAGCTTTTCCAATCTGGCATTTTGTGAATTTCATCGAAAACCAACAACGGCGCACTTTGACGCCAGTTTTGGTTTTGGATGATTTCTCGGTGTGCAGCAACATCAAAGTTCAGATATTGGCCACCAGGAAACTCCGTCAGGAGTTGCTGGCTCAAAGTTGTCTTACCGACCTGACGTGGGCCCGTCAACACCACCATTTTCTTTTGGAGGTCCTGGCGTACGCGGTTATCTAAATAGCGCTTCATTCGACTATTTTATAGTCAAATACAAAAAAGTCGCGACTATTTTATATTTGACTGTTGTTTTTACGGAAATAAGGCTATTAAAAGATACTTCTAGACAATGCTTTTACGCAATTAACAGATTACGGCAACACCAGTGTCTAACTTTCCAAGCAAGTAAGTGATCAGCAAATCATCCGCAAAAACACCAGCCATCAACTGCAACTCTTTCGCCTCGACCGCGTCAAGTGCAAGCCGGC
>JBAXNJ010000398.1:0-2040 GCA_037133815.1 Betaproteobacteria bacterium | reverse complement strand
CCCGCTTCAAATTTGGAGTCATTCATCAACTCGCGATGCAAAGGAATATTGGTGTTGATGCCTTCGACCAAAGTTTCCGCCAAAGCTGTACGCATACGCGCCAAGGCCTGTGCGCGGTTGTCGCCGAACACGATGATTTTGCCGATCATCGAGTCGTAATACGGCGGCACAAAGTAGTTGGTGTAGGCATGTGAATCGACCCGCACACCAGGGCCACCAGGCGCATGCCACATGGTGATGCGACCAGGGGAAGGCGTGAACTTGAAAGGGTCTTCGGCATTGATACGGCATTCGATCGAGTGGCCTTTGACGACAATATCGCGTTGCGTGAAAGGCAACTTCATGTCGGCAGCCACCATGATTTGTGTTTTCACAATATCGACACCGGTGATGTATTCCGTTACGGGATGCTCGACTTGCACACGCGTATTCATCTCGATGAAATAAAACTCGCCGTTCTCATAGAGAAACTCAAAAGTGCCCGCACCACGGTAACCAATTTTTTTACATGCAGCGACACAGCGCTCGCCAATTTTGTCTATGAGTTTGCGGGGGATGCCTGGTGCAGGCGCTTCTTCGATCACTTTTTGGTGACGGCGTTGCATCGAACAGTCGCGCTCGCCTAAATACACTGCATTTTTAAACTTGTCAGCCAAGATTTGGATTTCAATGTGTCTTGGATTTTGGAGGTACTTCTCCATATAGACCGCTGGGTTGCCAAATGCAGAGCCTGCTTCGGTTTTGGTCATAGACACTGCGTTGATGAGCGCTGCTTCTGAATGCACCACACGCATACCACGGCCGCCACCACCACCGGCGGCTTTGATGATGACGGGATACCCCACCATCTTGGCAATGCGGCGAATGTGTGCAGGGTCATCCGGCAATTCACCTTCGGAGCCAGGCACGCAAGGCACGCCCGCTTTGATCATGGCCTGTTTGGCCGACACCTTGTCGCCCATGATGCGGATCGATTCCGCAGTCGGGCCGATGAATTGGAAGCCGCTTTTTTCAACACGCTCCGCAAAGTCGGCGTTCTCGCTTAAGAAACCATAGCCGGGGTGAATCGCCTCGGCGTCCGTCACTTCTGCCGCAGCGATGATGGCGGGCATATTGAGATAACTTTGGGCAGAAGACGCAGGGCCAATACAAACCGCTTCATCAGCGAGTTTGATGTATTTGGCTTCTTTGTCGGCTTCGGAATAGACCATTACCGCTTTGACGCCGAGTTCGCGGCAGGCGCGTTGCACGCGCAGGGCTATCTCGCCTCGGTTGGCAATCAGGATTTTTTTAAACATGCGCAACTACCGGGATTTAAGCGATAACAAACAAAGGCGCGCCGTATTCCACCGCCTGGCCGTTTTGGGCCACGATTTGGGAGATGGTGCCCGACTTGTCGGCTTCAATTTCGTTCAAGATCTTCATCGCTTCAATGATGCAGATGGTCTGACCTTCTTTGACTTGGGTTCCAACTTCTACATAGGAAGCTGCTTCTGGGCTCGATGAGCGGTAAAAAGTACCCACCATCGGCGACTTCACCACATGGCCTTCGGCCTCTGCCGCAGCGGCAGCAGTTGCGGCAACTTCTGCTGGGGTTGGCGCGACAGGCGCGATAGGCACCGGAGCCGACGCCGTCGTTTGTTGCGTGGCTGACATAGCGGGTTGGGCGAATTGCATGCCCTGGGATGGACTACCCTTGACGATGCGAACCTTGCCTTCTGCCTCAGTGATTTCAAGTTCAGAGACATTGGAGTCGGAGACCAGGTCGATCAGCGTCTTGAGTTTTCTCAAATCCATAAAATACCTTATTTGTTACCAAAGAGGGTCTAATTTACACCAATTTCGGCTTCTTAAGCCCAGGCTTGGATCTCTTGGGCGCTTAATTTGCCCAATTTACGCTGGATAAGACCGCCTTTTCCGTCTAACACCACGGTGAATGGCAGACCACCTTGTTCATTGCCCAAAAGTCGGCCTAAGTCGGTACCTGACATTCCAGCAAAACCAATGGGGTAACTGATGGCGTTTTGGCTTAAGTACTGC
>JBAXNJ010000397.1:0-2040 GCA_037133815.1 Betaproteobacteria bacterium | reverse complement strand
GATTCGAATAACACGGTGCCAGCCATCAATGCGGCCCACAAAACGTAGTCGACCACCAACAAAACAATGGCGCGCAAGGTGGTGCGTTCAGAAAGTGGGATTAACCACTCGCGCATCACTTTGCGATGGGGCATGGCTTCGTGCGGGGAAATCGGTTCTATGTGTGTGTGCATGGAGATATGTTTGTATGTGCTTGTCGGAGGCACGCAAAATTTTTGTAAACACTCCAATTATCTCTTTTTACGGCCCATTCAGAACATTAGACCGTCGTAGAAGTAGGGCTGAAGTCCGCTAAAAGAAGTGAAAAGTGTTGTTTTTCAGCGCTCTTTGGTATGTGTCAAGTTTTAATTACACAAGCTTACGAAGCTTGATAGTCAAATCAAACATGTGAGAATCACTGGGCTTAATCATCTGGAGACCAAGTAATGCCCCGCCACGCCACCAAAATTGTTGCCACTCTCGGGCCCGCTTCCAGCGATCCCGCTTTGTTGGAGCAAATGATCCTGGCGGGTGTGACTGTGATGCGCCTGAACTTCAGCCACGGCAAAGCGCAAGACCACATCGATCGCGCGAACCTTGTGCGGCAAGCTGCCAAAAAAGTTGGGCGCGAAGTTGCCATCATGGCTGATTTGCAGGGCCCCAAGATTCGCGTTGGCAAGTTTGCAGATGGCAAGGCGATGTTGGTCAAAGGTGAGAAATTTGTCTTGGACGCGTCGCGCACCGAAGCAGGCGACTCACAAGGCGTAGGACTCGATTACAAGGAACTGCCACGCGACGTCAAGCCGGGCGATTTGCTTCTGCTCAATGATGGCTTGATTGTGCTGATGGTCGAAGCTGTGCGTGGCGAGCAGGTACACACCGTCATCAAAGTGGGCGGAGAGTTATCCAATAACAAAGGCATAAATAAACAAGGCGGCGGACTGACCGCGCCTGCATTGACCGCCAAAGACATGGAAGACATCAAAACCGCGATGAGCTTTCAGGCCGACTATGTGGCTGTGAGTTTTCCTAAAAACGCCACCGATATGGAAATGGCGCGTCAACTCGCCAACGTCGCAGGCGAGCCCTACAAACATAAACCAGGCTTGATTGCCAAGATCGAACGTGCAGAAGCCATCCCAAATTTGGAAGCCATTTTGCTTGCGAGCGACGGCATCATGGTGGCGCGTGGCGATTTGGCGGTGGAGGTCGGCAATGCAGCCGTTCCCGCTTTACAAAAACGCATGATCAAAATGGCCCGTCAAATGGACCGCGTGGTGATTACTGCCACCCAAATGATGGAAAGCATGATCACCAACCCCGTGCCGACCCGCGCAGAAGTGAGCGATGTGGCCAATGCTGTGCTCGATGGCACCGACGCAGTTATGTTGAGTGCTGAAACAGCAGCAGGCAAGTACCCGCTTGAAACCGTACAACAAGTCTCTAGCATTTGCGCGGCAGCCGAAGCAGCTGAAGAGGTGGAGCTTGATGGAGACTTCACTGGTCAAACATTTACCCGCATCGACCAATCGATTGCGATGGGTGCTTTGTTTACTGCACACCATTTAGGCGCCAAAGCTATTGTTGCTTTGACCGACTCGGGATCCACCGTGTTGTGGATGAGCCGCCACCGCATTCACATTCCGATTTATGCACTCACCACGCGAGCCAGTACGCAACGCAAGATAGCGCTGTATCGCAATGTGCGCGCATTGTTGATGGACACCAGTACCGACCGTGATACCGCATTAGCGCAAGCCGAGACCTATTTGAAAGAGCGCGGCATCATGCAATCCAATGATGTGTATGCCATTACCTGTGGCGAACCGATGGGCACACCGGGTGGTACCAATATGCTCAAAATTTGTCAGGTGGCGTAAAAAGAGCGCCCTTAGAATTTTGCGCAAGCACTGATTTTTATTTTTAGAGGATATTTTTATGGCACTCGTTTCGATGCGTGAACTACTCGACCATGCCGCTGTGCAAGGCTATGGCATTCCAGCGTTTAACGTCAATAACTTAGAGCAAGTGCAAGCCGTGATGGCTGCCGCCCACGAAACT
>JBAXNJ010000396.1:0-2051 GCA_037133815.1 Betaproteobacteria bacterium | reverse complement strand
AAATAGATTTGACCAACTCCTTTGCCTAGGCAAAGGAGTTGGTCAAATCTATTTTGGAGGAGGGCTACTTAGTAGCTGCCTCAGTTGGGATAAAGGTTGATTGCGACTCAGATGCTGAATTTCTTAGAGTCACTGGAAATTACACACAAATTCCTTCAATGTTGCAGGATGTGAGAGCGGGTAGACCCCTTGAATGGCAAGCTATTTTGGGGTCGGTTATGGAAATAGCTGGTCTTACTAAAGTATCTGTGCCCACACTAAGAAATATTGCAGCTTGCATAGGAGTTTTGGATAAGCGGATACGATCTGAAGGCATAGGTATTGGACCAGTTGTTCATAGAGGCCACATATGAAGGCAATTCAGATTCGAACTACTGGGGGGCCTGAAGTTCTAGAGTTTGTAGATTTACCTACTCCTAAGCCTAAAGATGATGAAGTCTTGGTGAAAGCTCATTCGATTGGTGTTGGGATGCCCGATGTTCTTGTCAGAACTGGTCGTTACCCATGGATGCCTCCTATGCCAGCAGTTATAGGCATTGAAATGTCGGGTCTCGTTGTTGATAAAGGTTCAAAAGTCACGAATTTAGAAGTTGGAGATGCGGTATTCGTTTCAGCCCGCGAACTAGCCTTTCGAGGCAATTGTTATGCCCAGTTTCTTTGCGCTAACGCTAATGCTGTTTATTCATTGCCATCAGGTGTTGACTTGGAGGCGGCTGCCTGTCTTTCTAACTACCAAGTTGCTTGGCATCTTTTACACAGCGCACCCAACGGTCACCGTTATTCATCTGTCCTAGTCTGGGCTGCAGCAGGCGGTGTTGGGTCAGCAATAGTTGAACTAGCCAAGATTGCAGGAAAGAAAATAATTGCTATAGCTGGAAGCTCTGAAAAATGCGACTTTGCTATAGATCTTGGTGCAAATGCATGCATCAACTATAAAACTGAGGACGTAGCAGACCGTATTGCAAAGCTGACGGGAGATAAGGGGGTTGATCTGGTACTTGACCCGGTTGGTGGTCAAGAGTTTTATCGCAACTTCAGTTATCTTGCCCCTCTAGGATTAGTTATAAATTACGGGATGCTGCAGGGAATTCCGGATCCATCTTACGCGGCAGCTATGCAGCAACGATTTGGTGACTCGCTGGGGTTTCGATTTTTTTCAATGCATGTATTTGACAAGTCGGCTGATCGTCGCAGGGCAGCTATGGACGCGCTGTTGCCTATGTTGGCCAGCGGCACAATTCGGCCAACAATTTCAAAAAGGATGCCGCTCAAAGATGCACGGCAAGCACATGAATTGTTTGATAGCAGCAAGATATTAGGTAAGTTACTTTTAAAGCCATAACTTTTAAAATGGAGACAGACAAATGAAAATCAAATCAATTTCGCTTGGTCGCACTTTTTCGATCACATTCGTTTCAGTACTTTTGAGCGTATCTTTTATTTCCAATGCCCAGGAAAAATTTCCAAATAAGCCAATTAAGTTGGTAGTTCCTTATGCGCCTGGAGCAATAACTGACACAGCCGCAAGAATAATTGCTGAGCATATGTCGAATGCTCTTGGCCAACCAGTTGTAGTAGATAACCGAGGCGGTGCAGGTACTCGAATTGGTATGCAACTAGTCGCAACGTCACCAGCTGACGGATACACGCTTTTGTATGTGAATTCCATAACGCATGGAACTATGCCTGCAATGTCAAAGTCTTTAGCTTTTGATCCTGTAAAAGACTTTGCGCCGATTGCACCATTATTTTGGTATGCCAATATATTTCTCTGTAACCCTTCTGTATCTGCGAAAAACATTCAAGAGCTAATTACTTTTGCAAAACAAAATCCAGATAAATTAACTAATGCAACAGCGGGCCCTGGCTCAGGGCATGACTTCATTGGGTCGTTTTTTAATAGTATGACTGGCGTGAAAATTTTGCATGTGCACTACAAAGGCGGTGGTCCAGCACTACAAGATGTATTGGCTGGCCATATAAGTTGTATCTACGGTGATGGCAACGCTAAACCTCTGGTTGATGCTGGAAAACTCAAAGCATTTGCTACC
>JBAXNJ010000395.1:0-2052 GCA_037133815.1 Betaproteobacteria bacterium | reverse complement strand
CCATATAACGCTTCACACCAGCAAATCGCTCGAAGTAACGGGTGATGTAGTTTTTTGCGGCAGTGTTATCAATGCCTAATGCCTTTGCCAAACCAAAAGCACTCATGCCGTAAATCAAGCCGAAGTTAATGACTTTGGCATAGCGGCGCTGCTCGCTACTGACTTGATCGACGGAGAGACCAAACACTTCTGCTGCAGTTGCTCGGTGCACATCCAAACCGTCATGAAAAGCTTTTAACAAAGCAGCGTCATCACTTAAATGCGCCATGATGCGTAATTCAATCTGGCTGTAATCGGCGCTCGCAATCACGTTGCCAGTAGCGGCGATGAATGCTTCGCGCACCTTGCGGCCCTCGGGCGTGCGTATCGGGATATTTTGGAGATTGGGGTCGTTGCTAGACAAGCGCCCTGTCACTGCAACCGCCTGTGCATAGTGGGTATGCACCCTGCCCGTTTTGGGATTGGCCATTTGCGCCAGTTTGTCGGTGTAAGTGCCTTTGAGTTTGCTCAAAGAGCGGTGCTCCAAAATTTTGGCTGGAAGTGGATAGTCTTGCGCTAATTTTTCGAGTACTTCTTCGTCTGTGCTGCGCGCACCTGTTGCGGTTTTTTTAACAACAGGCAGTCCCAGTTTGTCAAAAAATATTTCACCTAGTTGTTTAGGGCTTGCCAAATTAAATGGTTGGCCTGCAATGGCATAGGCCTCATTTTCAAGTTCGACAATGCGTTGTCCTAAAGCGTGACTTTGTGTTGCCAACTTAGGGCCGTCAATTAAAACGCCATTGCGTTCCACACGAAACAAGGCTTCGCTACTCTTGATCTCTAAGTCATAAATAAAAGCCAACTGCGCATCGGCTTGCAAATGTGGCCAAAGCGCAAGGTGGACGTCCATGGTCATGTCAGCGTCTTCACAGGCGTATTCACTGGCGCGCTCAATTTCCACTTGCGAGAACGATATTTGGTGCGCGCCTTTGCCACAGACGTCTTCGTAGCTAAGACCCTGACGCTCCACATGGCGCAACGCCAAGCTCGCTAAGCCATGCGGCTTGTGCACTTCGAGCACATAACTTTGCAACATGGTGTCGTGCACAAGGCCTTGCACTTGCACATCGTAGTTGGCCATTACATGGCGGTCGTATTTGATATGTTGACCAAGCTTCAAGGCTTTGGGATCTTCCAACCAAGGCTTGAGTTTGGCAACCACTTCTTCGAGTGGCAGTTGGTTTGGTGCGTCACCATAGCTGTGCCCTAAAGGTATGTAACAAGCTTCGCCAGGTTGCACAGAAAAGCTCAAGCCCACGATTTGCGCTGTCATCGCATCTATCGCAGTCGTTTCTGTATCAAATGCCGTCAAGCTGGCTTGTTTTATTTTTTCAAACCATGTGTCAAATTGCTCCCAAGTCAACACACAGGTGTATTGTTTGGTCGTGACTTGCGAGGGCTGCGGCTCGATATCTTCAAACATGTCATCAGAGACTTGGGGCTTTGATGGCTTTGTGAATCTTGAAGCGGTGGCTGGAGCTTCACCACCATCGCTTGCTTGATTTGAAACGTCATAGTCATCGGACATCGCGCGCGCCAACCCTTTAAAGCCATAGGTCTCATAAAAACTTTTGAGTGCTGAACGGTCTGGTGGGTGCAATGTCAATGCCTCGAGTGCTGGCAATGTCGGCACATAAGCGGACAAATCGCAATCGGTTTTGATGGTAACTAGTTGTCGGCCCATCGGTAGCCAATCTATCGCTTGTCTTAAGTTCTCGCCTACAACGCCTTTGATGGTATGTGCGTTTTCTAATAGGGCTTCAATAGAACCATATTCCATCAACCATTTGGCCGCTGTTTTCGGTCCCACTTTTTGCACACCGGGTACGTTGTCGACGGTGTCACCCACTAGGGTTTGAAAATCGATCATCAAATGCGGCGGAACACCAAACTCTGCTGTGACACCGGCCACATCACGCCGCTTGCCGTTCATGGTGTCGATGATGGTGATGTGTTGATCGACCAATTGGCTCAAATCTTTGTCGCCGCTGGAAACAATCACCTCAATGCCTT
>JBAXNJ010000394.1:0-2063 GCA_037133815.1 Betaproteobacteria bacterium | reverse complement strand
TCGAGCACTGTGATCGGCATGCCTTCGTGGTCGGACAAAAGCACGAATACATCATGTTGCGCCAATAACGGGGCAACGTGTGTAACTTCACCAGCCCACGTTACTTTTTGCAAACCGAGTTGCTCTGCCAACTGGGCGTACTGGGTACGCAAAGGCCCGTCACCCACGAAGGTCACAGGTAATTCATTGCCCAACTTGTCGCGCACTTGAACCAATGCATTTAACAACAAATCATGGCGTTTAGGCGATTTCATCCGCGCCACCATGATGAGGCGTGGAATATCGTTCCAAGTGGTTTCTAGCGGCGCTTTTAAATGCGCGATGCCATTAGGAATAACGTGCACACGTTCATGCGCAATCGGCAGTTCGTAAGCTAACTCACGCTCATGCTGCGACACGCACACCATTTGTGTAGTCCAACGCGACAATGCCCGCTCCGCCAGACTCGTCAGTTGGCGACGCACCCAAGGCACTTGCGGTTTAAAACCAAAGCCATGGACGGTGTACAACACCGGCACGTCTAACTGCACACGCGTCATCCGCGCCACCAAGCCAGCCATCGCGCTGTGTGCATGTACGACGTCAGGTGCGTGCGTGTCTATCAACTCCACCAAGCCTTGTAAAGCTGGCCACACACGCCAAGGCAAGAGCGTTTCTTTTAATGCAGGCAAAGCCAGCACTTGAATACCCAAGTCTTTGAGTTGTTCGCCCAACCAAGAGGGCGCATCTTCTCCGCCAATCACCACAGTGAATCGCACCTGCGCCAATAGCGCTTCGCACAAAGCAAGCACATGACTTTGCGCACCGCCAGCCTCGCCTTTGGTGATGACGAGCATGACATGGGGCTTAACTTTTTGCTGGGATGCAATAACGGCGGCCCAAGGAGAATTGGTACGAGGCTTGGTTGGTGTTGCATCTATTGGCGATGTAGCCACAACTTCTACAACATTTGGCTCAGCTTTGGTATCTAAAGGCGGATCAACGTGGATAACTTGCGCTGTCTGAATATCTGGTAATTTTTTAGGAGATGCATCAGCATCCTGAAAATCGGATGCAGGGAGTTCATCGCCAAATAATGACAGTGTGCTGTCGTCTTTCTGTTTCATTGGTTTTTACATTCAGTGAAAAGACAAGCTGAAGAAAACAGAATCACAAAACTATTCCTTCTTTAAGAGCTATTTCAAAAATGGGCAACTGTATTTTGCGATTGGGGTAATCAAGTAACACATCAATCTTTTGTTCGCCAAGCTCTGTATAAAGCTTAGCTAAGAACCGAATGTGGGCACGCGCTATATCTGCTGGATCAATTAGTGTTGTCTGAATGAATAAATCAATGTCACCCCCTTTTTTTGCATCATCTGTGCGAGATCCGAAAAGACGAACAACTACGGCAGCGTCAAAGCATTCTTGAGCCGTTCTTTTAATCACTTCATGTTGGCGTGGGGTAATTCGCATGTTTTCAGTATAAATTTTCGTTTTAGCAGACAAATCTCAAGACTTCAATCGCAGCATCAACGTCAATAGGTGCACGGGCGAAGCTTGAAATCCAAAATACAAATAAAACTGCTTGGCGCGCTCATGCAGAGCATGCACTAACAATGCCCTCACACCAGCATTTTGTGCAACCGCAAGACTGCGTTCTACTGCGTCTCTTAGTAACCCCGCACCGAGTTGCATACCTTGTGCTCGCAGGTCAACTGCCAGCCGTGCAAGAACCATGACAGGTAAGGGATCTGGCATGTTTTGCCGAATGGAACGAGTGGCGTCTTTGTGATGGACTGCACCTGCAGCCAAAGCGTAATAGCCCATCACCGTATGGTTCTCATCGACGACAACGAAAGTCCGACTCGCCCCACTGGCTTGGTTCAAAAGGGCGCGACGCTTCAGCCATTCGTCTAGTGAAGTTTCACCACATTTAAATGCATCGATTTGGTGGTCCGCAGTTAGGGGCTGCGGCGCGTGTAATTTCATGGACCTGCTGTCCAAGGCGCCTGAACAGCAAGCAGGCGTTCAAGACCCGCATTAACCTGTGTTGGCTCGTCTAGCATCGCAGTAAAAGCTTT
>JBAXNJ010000393.1:0-2067 GCA_037133815.1 Betaproteobacteria bacterium | reverse complement strand
CGTCCCAGTCACCCACACTGCCACCTTCCATGTAGCGGGTACCAATCGCGAGGTCGTAGTGTTCGTTGCGCAAAGCAGCCAACATGGTGGGCAACAAGGTTTCGTCGTGTTGCAAGTCTGCGTCCATCACTGCGATAAATTGGGCACTTGTGGCGAGCATGCCCTCCACACAAGCACTCGAGAGACCTCGTCTACCCACTCGGCGAATACAGCGCACATGCGGATCGGTCGACGCCAATTCACGCAAGCGCTGCACGGTCCCGTCTGGCGAATCGTCGTCAACAAACACAGCCTCCCATGACACACCTTGCAAGGAGGAGTGCAAACGCTCAACCAACACACCTACATTGAGCGATTCGTTGAAGGTAGGGATAACGACCGCCAAAGTGAGCCCTTGTTCGGGGATCTTGGGCTGTTCGTGGTTAGAACTCATGGTGGATGCGCTTAGGAGAATAGGGGCAAGAATGGCGGGCATGGTATCACCCAGCCAGTAAGATTGACTGTATTTTGCGCGCTTGATGCTCTCTCACGCCGCTTTAAGCATGCATGAAACGTTCACTGGACTCCCTGTTGTCAAACCAAAACGCATATAACGCCCCTTCGCCCTATCGCACTTGGCCCGTCATCGTTGCCTATTGCGTGTTGTGGACCTTGGTGCAATGGGTATCTGAACCCAATCTCGACAGCTATTACGACATGCTAGAGAACTACGGTTGGTCGCAGGCCATGGCCTGGGGGACTTTCAAACATCCACCTTTTTTTGCATGGGTAGTAGGCGCTTGGTTCAAGATCTTTCCAATTTCAGATTTGTCTTACAAAGCACTGGCCTATGCCAATGTGGCAGTAGCTTTAGCAAGCGTAGTGGCTTTGGCGCATCAGCTGGGCTTGGCACGCTTTAGCCATGCCGCAGTGTTTTTGTTGCTGCTGAGTTTTCCTTACACCACCTTGGCTGCGAAGTTCAATGCTAATGCACAACTCTTATCGCTTTGGCCATGGACAGCGGTCATATTTTTGCGGGCATTGACTGCGCAGGGTGTTCGTGCTTTGCTGATGGCGCTGGCTCTAGGCGCGCTTTCTGCTGCTTGCATGCTGAGCAAGTATTACAGCGGGGTGTTCTTGCTGTCTTTGTTAGTAGTTGCAGTATTTCAGCGTGAGGGGCGTTCATGGCTGCTCTCACCTTGGCCTTATCTCACGCTAGTGGTGTTTGTGGCTGGCATGTATCCACATTACCAATGGCTGGCTGCGCACGACTTTGCGACATTTGTTTATGCCAGTGAGCAATCGGATGAATCGATTTTGTGGCTGCGGATTCTGAAATTTTTCTTTATGCCACTGCTCTATGTTTTTCCAGCATGGTTAGCAATTGCTGCATTGTTTGCCTGGACTGACCCTGCAGCCCAGGGCGCTCGTTTTGTTCAGTTTGGAAAAAATCTCTTATTGGCTTTACGCCCCAACGGTTGGGGTGACGCGCTGTTTTGGTTTTCTTGGGTGCCGGTAGTCACCACAGTTTTATTTGGGGTGTGCGATGTGGTGACGCCTGAAGCGCCTTGGGCGATTCCACTGGGCTTTGCTTTTAGCTTGATGTGGTTGCGTAATTTGTCGCTTCAATCATCTGCCATCGAATTAGACCAAGTTTTGACAAAGCTACATGCTTGGTCTTTGAAGGGCCTTTGGGTTTTAGCAGTCCTAGGTTTGGCACTCACTGTTTACTGGGCCAACGAAGGTCACGAAGAGTACTACCGCCCGATTGAATTGGCAGGAAACAACATAGCTTCCGATTGGCAAAAGCGGCACCCTGATGTTCCTTTGCAATGGTCTGCGGGTGACTGGGGACTCAATTCAATGGTGGGGTTTTATGCCGATCCGAAGATACAAGCTTTGCCTAATTTGCCAGATAGTCGAGAGGCTTCGGTCTCTCCGGTTGCTAATTGGCAATCCAAGGGCGGTGTGATTGTTTGCGATCTTGGCAAAGGGCATCCAACGGAGATGCAGTTGCTTGCTAACGCTTGCGTCCAAAAAACCATCCCCTGGTTGCAAGCGCAACAACAAGACGCCACGCCTGTCGTC
>JBAXNJ010000392.1:0-2075 GCA_037133815.1 Betaproteobacteria bacterium | reverse complement strand
CGTCGCGCAACGTCTGCTCGATTTATATGGCTTGAGTTATTCAGAAGGATATGGACTGACGGAGACAGCAGCGCCTTCACACAACAACCCGCCAGACAACCCCAAGCAGCAGTGTTTGGGTATTCCGTTTATGAGCGTTGACGCACGGGTGGTTGATCCTGAAACTTTGGAAGAAGTTCAGCCCGGACAGTCTGGTGAAATCGTTATGCATGGACCGCAAATCTTCAACGGATATTGGAAACGCGCAGATGCAACCGAGGCAGCATTTTTTGAAATGGACGGCAAGCGTTTTTTCCGATCTGGAGATTTAGGCCGTGTTGATGAAGACGGATATTTCTTCATCACCGACAGGCTCAAACGCATGATCAATGCTTCGGGCTTCAAGGTGTGGCCCGCTGAAGTAGAAGCGTTGATGTTCAAGCATCCTGCTATTCAAGAAGCGTGCATTATTTCTACCCGTGATGCGTATCGCGGAGAAACAGTGAAAGCTGTGGTTGTATTGCGTGCGTCCCATAAAGACCAATTGAATGAGCAAGACATCATCGACTGGTGCCGTGAAAATATGGCCATCTATAAAGCACCGACGCATGTGCAGTTTGCCGATGCGCTACCCAAAAGTGGAAGCGGAAAAGTGATGTGGCGAGCTTTGCAAGAGGCAGAAGCTGTATCCAATACCGAGTTAACTGCAGCGAATGTCTGACCGCAGTCAACAACAGCTATCGCCTGCGGATAAGTTTTTTATACAAGCACTAAAAGCAGATCAGCAAAATCTAACAAATTTGATGCGGTTACCCGCGTGACAGCGCGACACTTGCATTGCAGTTAAGCTACTTCTGTGTTAACACTTTCAGTCCTTGATCAATCTGCTGCTGGCGCTGGTCGCCAACAAGACGCCACCATCCGTCAAACCCTTTCGCTCGCATCCAAATGCGAGGCTTGGGGCTACAACCGTTTTTGGGTGAGTGAACACCACAGCCATCCCAGTATTGTTGGAACTGCACCAGAAGTTTTGATGGCGGCGATTGCTGCGCAAACTACACGTATTCGTTTGGGCAGCGCGGGTGTGATGCTTCCGCACTACGCACCTTTAAAAGTAGCCGAGCAATTTCGCGTGCTCGATGCATTGGCTCCAGGTCGTATTGACTTAGGCGTTGGTCGCGCCCCAGGAAGCGACGGACGTACGGCGCAACTGCTCAATCCTGATCGCTATGCAAGTGACAACTTCCCACAACAAGTGATGGAGTTGCAAGCGTGGGTGACTGGTGAACCACTGCCGCCTGGCCATCCTGGACATGGCGTATTTGCTTATCCAAGCGGTCCCACTTCTCCCAACGTGTGGATGCTTGGCAGTTCAGACTATGGCGCACAACTCGCCGCGCATTTGAGCTTGCCCTATGCATTTGCATATTTCATTACCGATGGCCAAGGCGCTGAGCAAGCGATGCATTTGTATCGCAACAATTTCCGACCGAGCGAAGATAGACCAAAACCCGAAGCAGTCGCTTGCGTTTGGGCCTTGGCGGCTGAGACCGAAGAAGAAGCGTGGAGATTGTTTGAGAGTCGTGCGCGTTGGAAAATGGACCGCAACCTCGGACGCATTGACGCCATATTGCCACCTGAACAAGCGGTCCGCGATTACTCAGCTGGCGAACACCGTGCATTGACAGAATTAAAAGACAACGCTTTGGTGGGAACTGCCAAACAAGTCGTCACCAAATTACGTGCTCTAGCAGAGCGATTACAAATCGAAGAAATAGTCGTCATCACTTGGACGCATGACCCCGTTGCCCAAGCGCGTTCGTATGAGTTACTCGCGCAAGAAATTTTATAAATCCCAACCCATTGGAGCGCCCTATGTTTTCAACAGCAATCGCTGGTAGTTTGCCTAAGCCTGAATGGCTCGCTGAGACCAATAAACTTTGGCCCAAATGGCAGGCTGAAGGCGATGCACTCTTGCGTGCTAAAGCGGATGCAACCCTGTTGTGGATCAAAGCACAAGAAGACGCTGGTCTAGATGTGATTGGTGACGGTGAACAATCACGTCAGCACTTTGTGCACGGGTTTTTAGAGCAAGT
>JBAXNJ010000391.1:0-2081 GCA_037133815.1 Betaproteobacteria bacterium | reverse complement strand
TTTTTATTAGCCAGCAGTTACACCTTTTGGCGATTACCCGAAAGAGCAACACCCCAACCCCATTTAGACGCAGCCCAATTCTTAAGAAAAGGGTGGAATGATTTAGTTGAAGCACTGCAATGGGCCAGAGATAGACCTTCATTTATGCAGCTTCTGAAATGCATCACGCTTTATCAGGCAGGCGTTGCAGTAGCCATCACGGTTGCCGCCATTTATGCCGAGGGTGAAATGGGCATGAGTAAGCAAGACACCATGCTATTGATTTTCTTGCTCAATATTGCTGCTTTGGTGGGCGCCGGGGGGCTTGGTTGGATGCAAGACCAGATCGGCCACATCACAACATTGCGTTTGACATTAGTTGGCTGGGTCTTGGCTTGTGTAATCGCCGCCATAAGTCCTAGTGTTTTTTATTTTTGGTTTGCTGCTGCATTTGCTGGCTTGTGTATGGGTGCAAGCCAATCGGTGGGGCGCGCGATGGTGGGGCGACTGACACCGCCAGACCGCAGTGCACAAGTTTTTTCACTGTGGTCTTTTGCTGTTCGCATTGCTTTTATATTAGGCCCGGTGCTGTATGGCTTGATTACTTATCTGAGTGACGGGCGACAACGATTAGCTATTGCAAGCACCGCTTTACTTTTTTTGGCGAGCCTCTGGGTTTTGTCAAAAATTCGATGGGAGTTGGCGGAGCAACAAGCTGCCATCGATCAAAATAGCGCGTTGTAGTTACTCTCCGCATCTCCAGTCTATGAAACCCTGGCCTTACCCCAAGTGGATTGCCCACCGCGGCGCCGGCAAACTGGCTCCTGAGAACACCTTAGCTGCATTCCGACTTGGTGCTACACACGGCTACCGCATGTTTGAATGCGACGCAAAACTAAGTAGTGATGGTGTGGTGTTCTTATTGCATGATGAGCATTTGGAACGCACCACGAACGGCACTGGTGTTGCCGGCTCGCATGGGTGGTCGCATCTTTCTCAATTAGATGCAGGAAGTTGGCACTCTGCGGCCTATGCAGGTGAGGCCATACCCACGCTTGAAAACGTTGCGCATTTTTGTATCAGTCATGGTTATTTTTTAAATATTGAGATTAAACCCACTGCAGGTACAGAAGCTCTTACAGGCACTACCGTTGCTAAGGAGGCTATGCGTCTATGGCAAGGTGAATCCATACTTCCACTACTCACTTCATTCAAAACAGAAGCGTTGGTAGCTGCTAAAAAAGCAGCACCATTTTTGCCTAGGGGACTACTTTTACATTCTCTATGGGATGGATGGTTAGAAACTGCGCTCGAACTTGAATGTGTGGCGATTGTTTGCAATTACCAACTATGGAACCAAGAGCTGGTGGAGACTGTGCATGCTCAACATATGCAGTGCTTGAGTTACACGGTGAACGAGCCAGATATTGCAGATTCCCTTATTGCACTAGGAACGGATGGAGTCATCACGGACTCTGTTGATAAATTGGGGGCGTGATTTAATGCATGCATCACCCTGCCCCCATGGTGTTTCTAATTACTCTTCAATTTCTTCGATTTCGTCAATGCCCTGAACTTCCATGACTGCAATTTCAGCAAATTGCACTGCATTGAGTTGATGGCGATATGCGATAAATGCGTGCATATCCGTTGCATTTTGGTCCCCACTGTCAAAAGCAGATGCAGCAAGTTCATGCTGCAGATAGGCTTGTTTGAAGTGGTATGCAGCCATTCGGTGGCTCTCGCTAGGGCTTTCTAAGTCGTCCGTGAACTCAGTGTCCATCTCAAGTACTTCATCATTTTTGTGTTCAGACATTGCATTACTCCTTGTGGTTGGCATGAACTTGCTATTTCGATATCGACAAAAACGTTTGTAATAACAATATGTGTCAGGTCAATGACCTACCAACGGTATTCACAAATTCATATGGCGACGCGAGCGGGAGTTGAACCCGCTTGGAATGAAATGAAAGCGTTTGCTAGTGACGCTTTGTCAATACAACACCTTTAAATGGCGCGCGGGCTGACTCTGGATAATTCTTATGCTCAACATAAGTGCTAGCTATGTCACCCATGTATTGCTCACCCAAATCGTGAGAGCC
>JBAXNJ010000390.1:0-2085 GCA_037133815.1 Betaproteobacteria bacterium | reverse complement strand
GCCCTTATTTGTGCAGCTATGTTTGCGCTCATGTTGACAGGTGGCTTCACTTCAGAGAATGAAAAACAAGCACTTACAGCCCCAGGTGTAGGTGTCGATGAAGCCCCGAAAAATCCATTTGCAGATTTACACGGATGGTCACAAGCGGCAGAGCATGGTGTGAGTTGGGCTAAAGAGAAAAATGTTTCAACATTGGCCGTGACCAATTGGACGCTCGCCAGCCGCATCGCATGGTATGCCCGCCCCATACCCGTGAAGGTCGTCAATGCCCATGGCGACCAATTCGATATTTGGTTCGGTCGCTTTGCAGCGCATGAAGATGCGATTTGGATCGATTGGTCTTTGATGAGCTTTGCACCGCCAGTCGGCGACACGCAGTTTGCCCGTTGTGATGTTTTAGAAAATTTACCTGTGCGCGTTGCGGGTCGTCAAATTGCGCACTTCAATCTATCGCATTGCCAAGATTGGCAGGGGCCAAGCGAATGAGTGCGGCAGTCGCTGCGATTGGACTTTTGCTTGCTATTTTTTTGCAAGTCAACCATGCAGAGCAGACATCCATATTTATGGCGGTCAATGCCTTGACGGTATTGAATCCGCAACTATGGGCAGGCTTGACTTTATTAGGTGATACCGCTGTTGCGCTTTGTGTGATGGCGCCTGTGTTACTTTTTCGCCCAACTATTTGGGTGGGTGTGTTGGCAGCTATTCCCGCAGGCGGAATCACTTCGCTGACCTTGAAGTGGTTTTTTGATGCACCTCGGCCTGCGGATATTTTGGCGTTGACCGACTTTCATGTGGTGGGTTCAGTCTTGCGTGGGCATAGTTTTCCATCGGGACACACCATCAGTGCGTTTGCAATGGCTGGAGTGGTGTGGGCTTGCGTTTGGATGGTACGCAGAAAACATTCCGCGCAGGTGGATGCACAAACTGATCAAGGCAACAACGCAAATTTCAGTGGATTGCCATGGATGGCGCTGGCTTTTGTTTTTCTTTTGGCCGTCTTGGTGGGCATCTCGCGCATAGCAGTAGGCGCACATTGGCCATTAGATGTATTGGCTGGCGCATGTGTGGGTTGGTTTGCTGGAATCAACGGCGCCTTCATTGCACACCGCTGGCAAAGTGCCTGGCAAACCAACAGAAGCGTCTGGTTGATGCACTTTTTGTGCTGCGCACTCAGTTTGGATTTACTCAATAGAACCTTTGAATCGCCTATCGGTGTGTATATGTTGTGGCTAGGCGTTTTGTCCGCATGGGGCGCACTGCTGGTGAAATGTTTTCAATTAGTAACTTCTGCAGTTAGAGATAAATAAGCCTCATCAAAAAGCACTTGCCATTTGTAAAGGGTTATCTGTAAAACAATCAAGAGAAAAGCAGATGTGTGCAGTCGGATTTCAAAGAGCAAGATTTAGGTCAACCAAGCCTTCACTTTATTAGCCTCGCCAATAGCCAAACGCCAAGTAGTATGTTCTTTGGCTTTTGGTAAGGTGAGTGGAATTCGCAAAATTTGGCGATCGCGGCTAACCAAAGCGGTTACTTTTTTACCCCATCCTACGTAGAGCAATACATCGTCTAATTTTTGTAGACGCCACATAGAACTCCTGGCTTCAATACCTAGCCACTCATCTGCCGGCGCAAATCCTGCCGTATGCGCAGGAGAGTCGTTGAGGACTTGCTTGATCACCAAGCCACGCTCTTCTACCACGCGTAAACCTAATGCTTGCGCAAGCTGTGCAGGGTCATGGTGGATGGTGACGCCGTGTGCGGTCAATAGTTTTTCAAGAGGCAATTCTCGTGTGCTGTGTACCCATGCATTGAGCTCGCTCCGCCAAGAGCGTCCTGTTAGTTCTTTCAGTACTTCTAACAAATCAGCTTCTTGCATTGGCCCAGCTTTGCAGCGTTTCCACAAGCCGTGCATCACGTCGTCCAAAGTGATGCTGTGGTTGCGCACGCCATGCTGGCGCAAACTCAAATCAAGACAAAGCGCTACCAAAGCACCTTTGGTGTAGTAACTGACTGTGAGGTTGGGGCTGTTGGCGTCTTGCAAGTAATACTTGGTCCACGCCTCAAAACTCGATTGCGCCACGG
>JBAXNJ010000389.1:0-2088 GCA_037133815.1 Betaproteobacteria bacterium | reverse complement strand
TTTTACCGTTGGGCATTGCGTGAGCGCATGCGCAGTGATGACCCCACGCTGAAAATGTTGGCGGCCAAGCAAGCGATGCGGGTTCCCAAAACTTTGACCGAGACGCAAATCGAAAACTTGCTCTTGGCTCCCAATGTAGAAACCCCTTTGGGTGTGCGAGACCGCACCATGCTGGAGTTGATGTATGCCAGTGGCCTGCGTGTGAGTGAATTGGTAAACCTCAAAGTTTTCCATGTCAGTCTCAACGAGGGTGTGTTACGCGTGATGGGCAAAGGAAGCAAAGAGCGGTTGGTGCCCTTTGGCCAAGTGGCTGCTCAATGGTTAGAGCAGTATTTTGGTCAATCGCGGCCTGCATTGTTGGGTCAACACCAAAGCGAAGATTTATTTATCACCGTGCGTGGAAAGCACGCTGGAGAGGCTATGACACGTGTGATGTTTTGGCAATTGATCAAACGCTATGCACTGGTTGCCGATATCAAAGTGCCTATATCGCCGCATACGTTGCGGCATGCATTTGCCACCCATTTGTTGAACCATGGTGCTGATTTACGTGCTGTTCAAATGTTGCTTGGGCATGCGGATATTTCAACAACGACCATCTACACGCATATTGCGCGAGAGCGGCTTAAGACTTTGCATGGGATGCATCATCCGCGTGGATAACTGTTGCCGTTGAAATTCAGCACTTGGGTTTTTTCAACCCAATAGATAACTTAGTTCCACCTCAGTAAAACCAGCTTGCAGGCGTGCTTCATGATTAAACGGTGGCCTAAGTCTTGGTGCGTCATACTGTTGCACTAACTCGCCATACAAGGTGACTGGATCAAGCCCCCGTTGCTCGCATAACCACCTATACCAATGGTTACCAATAGCAACATGCCCCACTTCGTCGCGCAAGATGGTGTCTAAGATTTCCACTGCTCTCTTGGCAGCTGGTGTCGCCACTTTAAGTAGTTTGGCTTGGATAAGCGGTGTGGCGTCCAACCCTCTGGCCTCTAAGGTGCGTGGAACCAAGGCCATGCGGGCAAGAACATCTTCTGACGTTCTCTCGCACATTTGCCACAAGCCATCATGCGCATCAAAGTCGCCATAGGAATAGCCCAAGCTTTTTAAATGCGTATGGAGTAATTCGAAGTGCTGCGATTCTTCATTGGCAACACTTAACCAGTCGGTGTAATACGCATGCGGCATATCGTTGAAACGCCAGACCGCGTCCAAAGCCAAATTGATCGCATTGAACTCAATGTGGCACACCGCATGTATGAGTGACGCTAAGCCTTCTGGCGTGAATGGCGTTCTGTTGGGGACTTGCCTGGCGGGAATGAGGCGTGGAAATTCAGGATGGCCTGGAACTTTAATGCTGTCTGGCGGTTCAAGATGTTCGCTGGACAGAACAACCATTTGGGTATGCGTGGCCCACAAAGCCTGAACGGCTTGTACTTTTTCTGTTGGATCTGCAATCAACCATGCAGTTAGAGATGCGGTGGTTAAGCTCATCTTTACAATTGTATATATACCAAATTAAACAGGAGATGGCCATGGCTGTTTTTCAACTTGACGAACTTATTCCTCAGATCGCCGATTCAGCTTGGATTGCAGATAACGCCCAAGTGATGGGCGAAGTGCAAATGGATGCGCACTCTAGCGTTTGGTTTAGTAGCGTACTGCGCGGTGATTCAGAAAAAATCACGATAGGCGAGGGCAGCAATATCCAAGACGGAAGCGTATTGCACGCCGATTTGGGTATGCCTTTGAATATCGGTAAATATGTCTCTGTGGGGCATATGGTGCAACTGCACGGCTGCACCATAGGCGATGAATCTTTGATTGGTATTGGTGCGATTGTGTTGAATGGCGCCAAGATTGGTAAAAACTGTTTGGTGGGTGCCGGTGCTTTGGTGACCGAGGGCAAAGAGTTTCCAGATGGGTCCATGATTTTGGGTAGCCCGGCCAAGGTGGTGCGTGATTTAACGCCTGAGCAAATAGCAGGTTTACGTAAAATCGCACAGTACTATATAGACAATGCAAAGCGTTTTAGAAACGGTTTGAAGAAATTGGCCTGATGTCGCAACTGCATAAATTTTTATT
>JBAXNJ010000388.1:0-2115 GCA_037133815.1 Betaproteobacteria bacterium | reverse complement strand
GAGTGCAAACAGGCGTCTCCAAACTGCGGAATCAAACGCTTCATCACACGGTCTTTTTTAACGAGGTGCTTGCACGCCTCTTCCCAATAGTCGGGTGTCGCACTAATGGGTTTTGCAGGCGACATTAAGCGCGCTCCCATTTTGTGCCCGTTGGCGAATCTTTCAACACAATACCCATGCCAGTGAGTTCTTGGCGAATACGGTCTGCTTCGGCAAAGTTTTTTGCTGCCTTAGCAGTTGCACGCGCTGTGATTTGCGCTTGGATGGCAGATTCATCGAGATCGCTAATACCCGCTTGCAAGAAACCTTGTGGATCCTCTTGCAACAAACCCAATACGCCGCCCAAGGCTTTGAGGAGTCCGGCCAATTGCGACGACTTGCTGCGGTTGACTTCGCCGGCCAAGTCAAACAACACCGCAATAGCCTCAGGGGTACCAAAGTCTTCGTTCATCGCAGCTTGGAATCGCTGGGCGAAAGGGTTGCTCCAATCGATAGATACATCTTCAGGCTTGACCAAACTCAAAGCGGTGTAGAGACGTTTCAAAGCACCACGGGCGTCATTCAAATGCACATCGCTGTAATTCAAGGGGCTGCGGTAGTGGCTACGCACGACAAAGAAGCGAATGGTTTCTGCTTCAAAGACTTTGAGCACATCTCGGATGGTGAAAAAGTTGCCCAAGCTCTTGGACATTTTTTCATTGTCAATATTGATGAAGCCGTTGTGCATCCACACCTGCGCCATGGGTTTACCAAACGCGCCTTGGCTTTGGGCGATTTCGTTTTCATGATGGGGAAATTGCAAATCGGCACCGCCACCATGTATGTCAAAACTCTCGCCGAGTAATTCGCAAGCCATCGCAGAACATTCGATATGCCAACCAGGTCGGCCAAATCCGTAGCTACTTGGCCACTTGGCATCATTAGGCTCAGTGGGTTTGGCAGACTTCCACAACACAAAGTCGAGCGGATCATGTTTTCCGTCGTCCACTGCTACGCGCTCACCTGCTTGCAATTGGTCCAGTGATTTACCAGAGAGTTGGCCGTAACCAGGAAACTTGCGCACCGCAAAATTCATATCGCCATTGCTGGCTTGGTAGGCCAAACCTTTGTTTTGCAAGGTACCAATCATCGAGACCATTTGCGGCACGTAGTCCATGGCGCGTGGCTCTAGCGTGGGGCGCTCGATCCCCAGAGCATCGGCATCTTGGCGCAAGGCGTCGACCATACGGTCGGTCAATGCGCGGATAGTTTCGCCGTTTTCTAAAGCGCGCTTGATGATCTTGTCGTCAATGTCGGTCACATTTCGCACATAGGTCACGCGCAAGCCACTGGCTTTGAGCCAACGCTGCACCACATCAAAAGCCACCATGGAACGTGCATGGCCTAGGTGACATAGGTCGTATACCGTCATGCCGCAGACGTACATACGCACATGACCAGGTTCTAGCGGAGAAAAGGGTTCCAGCGCACGCGTGAGCGTGTTGTGAATGCGAAGCGTCATGGGTGAAATGTTAGTGACTGCAGCAGTCGGTCAGTCTTGGCGCGTGCGAATAAATGAAGAAGGGGTTACGCATAACCCCTGTTTTACAATGCCCGCAGTATACAAAACACATGACAAACCCTGATACTCTTTTTTACACTATGCATTGGAAGCGAACACTCACTATGCGGCTTTCATGTTTTGCGTTTGGCTTAGTGGCCTTTTTTCTAACAACTGCGGTAAATGCGCAAAATAATGTGGCAGATGACTGGACGCCTGGTCAAAATATTTTGCCCACGGTGCAAAGCGACCCGCACGACCAAGTCAAAAAATTGTTGCGCCAAGAAAAGTTTGAACGCGCTGAAGTTTTGGTAGACAAATTCATGGCCGTCAACCCGCGTGACCCACAAATGCGTTTTTGGAAAGCCTGGATCACCGACCGCACGGGTGACAAACAGGTAGCGCTCGATCTGTATCTGAGTTTGACGCAAGACTACCCTGAAATAGCAGAACCATTCAACAATTTAGCTGTGTTGTATGCCGCCAAAGGGCAATTTAGCGTTGCCAAAGAAGCGTTAGATGCTGCTTTGCGCGCGAATCCGAATTACGCGGATGCGCATGAGAATATGGGAGAT